>NZ_JAALGV010000067.1:0-105164 GCF_011174875.1 Acinetobacter sp. GFQ9D191M | reverse complement strand
TATTTCAGGACAAGACATTATTTTTAGATTGCGACCACTTTTACAATAATGGTTTGGCTTTCTTCTTGCTCTTCGGCTAGATATAAACGCTTTAATTCTTTGCTTTTAACTTTAAACTTTAAATTCTGGTAGTGAATGATGCTTGGGATCTGATCAAAATATTGACCATCTGCCTCAATTTCTTCCTGAAATAAAGGAGTACCCAGTTGATAATCTAGACTTTTTAATACGGAATACTTTACTGTGGTTTTCATTCTTACAACCTACTTTCCTTACGCACTTTATTTTTATTTTTACCACTGATCAGAGCAAGTTAAAACCATTAATTTCAAATATTGTCCAAGCATTAAGCAATCAGTTCAACAACTGCCAAACTTACGTTTGGAATACTAAAATTACAAAAATATTTTACCTTTCATCATAATAAAGAAATAATCTCACAGTTGATACAAAAGCAAAATGGAACTACATTGGAATAAAGATTACCTTCTAAGACAAAATAGACATTATGATTAAAACATGTTGTGGCCTGCTGGAACAAAGAAACATCAAGATTGCTTTTATTGAAAGTGCAAGTTCTGGCTATTTAACCAGTCAGTTTTCAATTTGCAAAAATGAAGGTGCTGAAATCTTGTTGGGTGGTCTGGTATGCTACGATCCGTCCGTGAAGATTAATGTTTTGGGAATTTCTCCGAATCTGATTAGTACCCATTCAGCTGAATCCATGCCTGTAACGGTTGCTCTGGCTGAGGCAGGTAAAAAAATGTTTCAGGAGGCTGACTGGATTATTGCCTGTACTGGCCTGCTTAAACCAGGCGGTAGTGCGACACCTGATAAACCGGAAGGTACTTTCTTCGCTGCTGTTTATGATGGTCTTCAGACTCACCAGTTCCAGTATTATATTAAAGGCACTCCACAGGAACGTCTCAATAAACTGGCAGCCGTCATCGCACATGACATGATTAATCTACTCAACACCTAAAGCCAAAACTGTTCATATGAGTGCTGATCAAACTTCATTATTTCTACTGTATTTATAGTTAAATTATTTCTATAAAAGTACGTTTCTTTAATGAGGCCTGATCAGTGATGAAAATAAGAATTGCAGCCATTTTGCTCGCCCTTGGCATTCCCGTATCCGCTTTCGCCACTGTCGGTGGCCCACAGAATATTGAAGTTTTGGGTTATGAAGTCAAAGACCAGAAACTTTATCTGTTGCGGCATTATCTCGATGGTCGCGGACGCCTACCTCAACTGTATTATTATAATTTTAAATCCAAAACTCCGAATCAGCTAATTCAGGTAAATTCCCTGTATATCAATCCGCAAACCAAGCAGATTGACTATGATCAGAACAGTCGCAAATTTGATCAGGAAATTGCCAAAATTAAAAAGCGACTAATTCCGCTGGTACCACTGAAAAAGCAAGCCATCCAGCTTAAGCTATTAAAGACCAGCAAAGGTACCGCCCCTGCATGGCATGACCCTAAACAGAAAGTTCCAAAATGGACTTATCAATATCGAGTGCAATCTGGCCAGTATAAAAGTCCTGTTCAACAAGCAGTCAGCTATAAAGCAGATTTAAGATTAAACCAGACTTATAAAGTACCGAAACAGAATAAAATACTGGTGACGGTAAAATACTTAGGCCTCCCATTCGAAAACGGTTATCATATTGAAGATCCAGCATTATTAAGTCGCTAAACCAATTTCAATAAAGAATCAGCAAAAAATAAGGTCTCATGGAGACCTTATTTTTTTATGTTTAGAATATCTCTGGCTTATGCAGCAGAAGTGCGCTCAGCAATTGGAACCACTTTACGCAATTCTGGACCGGTATAATCCGCGCTTGGACGGATAATCCGGTTATCTGCACGTTGTTCCATCACATGTGCTGCCCAACCTGTGACGCGTGACATCACAAAGATTGGTGTAAACAGTTTGGTTGGAATACCCATAAAGTGATAAGCAGAAGCATGGAAAAAGTCTGCATTACAGAACAGTTTTTTCTCACGCCACATCACTTCTTCACAACGCACTGAAACTGGATACAGTACAGTATCACCTACATCTTTTGCCAGTTTCTCTGACCATTGCTTGATAATGCCATTACGCGGATCATTGTCCTTATAGATCGCATGACCAAAGCCCATGATCTTTTCTTTACGCTCCAGCATGCCCAGCATTTCGCGCTCTGCTTCTTCTGGAGATTTCCAGTTTTCAATCATGTCCATTGCCGCTTCGTTGGCACCACCGTGTAATGGGCCACGTAGTGAACCAATTGCACCGGTAATACATGAATGCAGGTCAGACAAAGTTGATGCACAAACGCGCGCTGTGAAGGTTGAAGCATTAAATTCATGCTCTGCGTACAGAATCAGGGAGACATTCATCACCTGCTCATGCAGCTGATTTGGCTTCTTGCCATGCAGCAGATGTAGGAATTGTGCACCGATTGAATCATCATCGGTATTTTCATCAATGCGTACGCCGTCATGGCTATAGCGGTACCAGTAGCAAATAATTGCTGGTAGCGTCGCTAGAATACGATCAGCAACATCTTGTTGCTGATCAAAAGACTGTTCAGTCTCAAGGTTGCCCAGCATCGATACGCCAGTACGCATTACATCCATTGGATGTGAATCGGCTGGAATGCGCTCAAGCACTTCTTTTAGTGCTTGTGGCAGTACACGCAAAGATTTCAGTTTTGCTTTATAGGCTGCCAACTGTTCTGAAGTTGGTAATTCACCAAAGAAAATCAGGTAAGCGACTTCTTCAAACTGACAGTTTTCTGCCAGATCCTGTACGTCATAGCCGCGATAGGTCAGGCCTGCACCACTTTTGCCTACTGTTGAAAGTGCAGTTTTGCCTGCGACTTGTCCGCGCAATCCTGCGCCAGTGAGTACTTTTCCTTCAGCCATTGTTTTAATTCTCCTGGTTGAACAGTTTATCTAATGTGTTTTCGAAGCTGTGATAATCTAAAAATTCGTATAATTCTTTACGCGGTTGCATTTTATCCAGAACATGCACCTGTGTACCATTTTCACGCACTGAGCGCATCACTTCCAGTGCCGCTTTTTGCATCGCACGGGTGGCTGATAGCGGGTAAAGTACCATGCGAATACCCTGCTCAGCCAGTTCTTCAGTGGTGTAATATGGGGTATCACCAAATTCGGTAATATTGGCCAATACTGGGACACCAACTGCATCACATACGGTGCGATACATCGTAATATCCGTCATTGCCTCAGCAAAAATGGCATCTGCACCTGCTTCGACACAGGCACAAGCACGGTCAATCACTGCCTGCAGACCTTCTTTCTGTAATGCATCGGTACGTGCCATCACCACAAAGTTTGAATCGGTTTTAGCATCGACTGCCGCCTTGATCCGGTCAACCATTTCCTGTTGGGTCACAATTTCCTTATTCGGACGATGACCACAACGCTTTTGCGCAACCTGGTCTTCGATATGCACAGCTGCAGCGCCAGCAGCAATCATCTGCTTGATGCTACGTGCGATGTTAAATGCACCGCCCCAGCCTGTATCGATATCGACCAGTAAGGGTGTATCTACACGTTCAGTAATGCGACGCACATCTTCCAGAACATTATCCAGACTGGTCATGCCTAGATCAGGTAGACCGTAAGAATAGTTGGCAACACCGGCACCAGAGAGATAAATGGCTTTATAACCGACCTGTTTGGCCATCATGGCAGCATAGGCATTCACTGTGCCCATAATTTGTAATGGTTTTTCGACTTCAAGCGCTTGTCTAAACTTTAAACCTGCAGACATTTGTTCTGTCATCTTCCCTTCCACAGTCTTGGCTATAATTATTGAGATTTGAGTATACCGATTTGAAACCATGATGCTATAAGCCAATAGAATAAAAACTCTAAAACTTTAGTCAAACTTTTAAGTTTTACTTGATTCATTGAATAAATTCCGCCTTCATCCGGTCCGATTATTAAATCTGCGGATATATTTGTTATGATGAACTACCAAGTTTATATAACCTGTTGATATACCATCCTCTATGCAAAACCTTGTTCATCTGGAACCACTCGCCAAAGATCTGCCACAAACCAAACGTGGTCATGAGCGCTGCGTTGCGCTGCTGGTCTCTGCGACCGAACTGTTTCTGGAACATGGTTATGATGCAGTTTCTCTTGATGATATTGTCCAGCATGCAGGCGGTTCCAAGGCTTCTATTTACAAGTACTTTGGCAACAAAGAAGGCTTGTTTAAGGCCATTTGCGATTATCGTCGTATCAAGTTTTTTGAAGATATCAGTATTCCGATCGAGCTGATGGCTCTGGATTTTCGTAGTTATCTGGTACATACGCTGCTTAATTTTTATCATCAGATCATGCAACCGGAAAATTCAGCCTTTATGCGTCTGGTGCTGGAACAGAGTCAGCGTAATCCGGAACTCGCGCAGCATATTCATGAACGAGGCCCAGTACATGTACAAAGTGCGATTGCCACGGCTTTAGAACAAGCAGATGCGCAAGGTTTATTGCATTGCGAGAATCCGCAATATTCGGCCCAGTTATATTTTGGCATCTTGCGTAATCTGGAATGGCGGATTCTGATGGGAATTCCGGTACAGGAAGATGATCAGGAAATCGACAAATACATCAGTTATTGTGTGGATCGATTTTTAGACGGTCATCAAAAAGTCTAGTTTTTTTTGCATTTTTCATTGCTTATAGTATATTAGCCGATTCCGTATTTTTTCTTAAACTAACCAACAACTGATTGTTGATCGAGTTTTTCGGCAATTATTGTGGAGTAACGAATGGCTCTCCGTCACTTTCTCACCTTACGCGATTTATCAACTTTAGAACTTAACCAGATTTTGCAACGCGCAATTGAGCTTAAGCGCAAACAGCATAACAATGAAGTGTTCCAACCATTTGTTGGTAAAGTGATGGGCATGATTTTTGAAAAATCGAGTACCCGTACGCGTGTTTCGTTTGAAGCTGGCATGAGCCAATTTGGTGGTAGCGCAATTTTCCTGTCTTCACGCGATACCCAACTGGGTCGCGGTGAGCCAATTGAAGATTCTGCACGTGTGATTTCCAGCATGCTGGATATTGTGATGATCCGCACTTTCGGTCACGATATCGTAGAACGTTTTGCTTCTTATTCAAAAGTTCCAGTGATCAACGCTTTGACTGATGATCATCACCCTTGCCAGTTACTTGCTGACATGCAGACTTATCTGGAACATCGCGGTTCGATCGAAGGTAAAACTGTTGCCTGGATCGGCGATGGCAATAATATGTGTAACTCTTATATCGAAGCAGCGCACATGTGGGGCTTCAAGCTAAAAGTTGCAGCACCGAAAGGCTATGAGCCTCAAGAACAGTTCCTGTCTGAATTCGCACACTGTGTAGAACTGGTCGATACTGCTGAAGATGCAGCAGTCAATGCCGACCTGATCGTCACTGACGTTTGGGCAAGTATGGGCCAGGAAGAAGAACAGAAAATCCGTGAAAAAGCTTTTGCAGATTATCAGGTGAATGAACGCCTAATGGATCTTGCACACCCAGACTGCCTGTTCATGCATTGCTTACCTGCGCATCGTGGTGAAGAAATTTCTGAAAACATGCTGGACCACAAAAATGCTGTGGTTTGGGATGAAGCAGAAAACCGCCTTCATGCACAAAAAGCACTGGTTGAATTCCTGTTGAATGAAAACCTGAAAAAAGACTGATTCCTTCAAAAAATCTTCACAAATTAAGCACCAATCTCTGGTGCTTTTTTTGTTTCAGCTCTTATAATCAGAATTGAAATGACATAAAAAGTGATGCGATACAATGCAAAAAAAATATTGGACTTTGGCACTCCTGGCAGGTTTTAGTAGTGCTGCTTTACCGGTGTATGCTTCTGAATTCGACCAGTATCTCCAAGGAAAAGGCATTCTGGACAGCAAGTTTAAAATTGAGAAAAAAGCTGAGCTGAACGAGCTGCTCACCGTGCTAAGTGCGGAAGATTCCAAGACTTTACCGCTACAGATCGATCAGAATACAATCATAGAGCAGTTACAACTTACAGCCAATAAAACCACGCTTAAAGGCATGATCACGACACCCGACTTTAGCCAGTTTGAGAAAGACTTAGGCCGTAAAGAAGTTCTTAAAGTGATTCGTAATAATCTTCTAAATAACTGCCAGATCTTTTTTGAACATCGCTATCAGATCGTCAATTCTTATAAAATTGAACTTAGCCTCAGCTCCCAAACACACACTTATAATGTAGATCTCTCCCAAAAAGACTGTAATGTAAAATAATCTTGTCTAGAATCAATAAAGGCAGCTTTGGCTGCCTTTTATATTTTGATAAATTCTATTTTGGTAAATACAAACAGACGGTCAACGGATCAAACCTTGTGGCTGTAATATAATAATCAGTGCTCCTAGAATGACCACAATTCCCCCAAGCAGGTCCCAACGTGAAAGGCTAACCTGATCAATGAATCTCAGCCACATTAATGCTGAGAAAATATAGATTCCCCCATAGGCAGCATAAATACGCCCAGAAGCGGCAGGATGCAAAGTCAAAAGCCAGACAAAAGCAGCTAAAGCTAATGCGGTTGGAATCCATAACCACTGACTCTTAGCCTGATTTAAAATCAGGTAGGGAAAATAACAGCCCAAAATTTCCATCAATGCCGTTAATAAAAACAGAAAAAACGTGGTTAAAAGCTTGCTAATCTGGATATCCATATATTTCGCTAAATCAGAAACTCTTTAAACCAAGAGCACATAAATTAAGGGCAAATAAAACAACAAAACCCGTGCGAACACGGGTCTGATGATGATCTATTCAATGATTAAGCTGGTTCAGCAGTCTGATCTTCGAAGACTTCAAGTTTCAGACCGACAGACTTACCATTTTCTTTCTTCACAGAAACTGAAACGTTACCACCATTTTCAGCCAGTTCACCAAACAGGATCATTTCAGCCAGTGGTTTTTTCAGATGTTCCTGAATCAGACGCTGCATTGGTCGAGCACCCATCAAGCGATCATAGCCATTTTCAGCCATCCACTCACGTGCGCTTTGATCCACCTCCAGCACCACTTTCTTCTCATCCAGTTGTGCCTGAAGTTCAGTCAGGAATTTATCCACGACATTTTCAATAATGGTATTCGGCAATGCCTTGAATTGAATCACGCCGTCCAGACGGTTACGGAATTCTGGCGAGAACGCTTTCTTCATCGCTTCCTGGTTGTCATTACTGTTATCCTGTTCCATGAAACCAATGCTGACACGGGAAATACTTTCCGCACCAATATTAGTCGTTAGAACCAGCACCACATTACGGAAATCGGATTTGCGACCATTATTATCCGTTAATGAACCATGATCCATGATTTGTAATAACAGATTAAATACATCCGGATGCGCTTTTTCGATCTCATCTAGAAGTAATACACAATGCGGATTTTTGTGAATCGCATCGGTCAGTAAACCGCCTTGGTCAAAACCGACATAACCTGGAGGCGCACCGATCAGACGAGAGACTGCGTGACGTTCCATGTATTCGGACATGTCAAAACGTACCAGCTCTACACCCAGAATTTTCGCCAATTGCTTGGTGACTTCAGTTTTACCTACACCCGTTGGACCTGCGAATACAAAGCTACCCACTGGCTTATCAGGCGATTTCAGACCCGCACGTGACAGTTTGATCGCAGAAGCCAAAGCTTCAATTGCTTCATCCTGGCCGAAGACCACACGTTTCAGATCACGCTCAAGGTTTTCCAGCACAGACTTGTCATCTTTAGAAACCGTTTTCGGTGGAATACGGGCAATCTTGGACACAATGTCTTCGATGTTTTCAACCGTAATCAGGCTGTCATCTTGCTCAGCTTTCAAACGGCGTTGTGCACCGGCTTCATCAATCACGTCAATTGCTTTATCTGGCAAAAAACGGTCATTAATAAATTTCGCTGACAGCTCAACCGCAGAAACCAGTGCCTGATCGTCATACTGTACATGGTGAAAATCTTCAAATTTAGATTTCAGGCCACGCAAGATATCAATCGTTTCTGTAATCGAAGGCTCATTCACATCTATTTTTTGGAACCGACGTGACAAGGCATGATCTTTTTCAAAGACCTGACGGTATTCCTGGAATGTGGTTGAACCGATGCAACGCAATGAACCATTTGCCAATGCAGGCTTGATTAGATTCGATGCATCCATGGTGCTGCCCATGCTTGAACCTGCACCGATGATCATATGAATTTCATCAATGAACAGTACTGCATCTGGTTTTTTCTTCAAGGCATTTAATAGTTGTTTTAAACGCTTTTCGAAGTCACCACGGTATTTAGTTCCCGCCACCAGTGCGCCGATGTCTAGGCTATAGATTTCAGCATTTTCCAGTGGCTTAGGTGCCTTGCCATTCACAATTAACCAAGCCAGACCTTCAGCAATTGAAGTTTTACCTACACCTGGATCACCGACTAGCAATGGGTTATTTTTACGGCGACGGCATAAAATTTGCGCTGCCCGCTCAATTTCTTTTTCACGGCCAATCAATGGATCTGTCTTGCCGCGTTGAGCTTCCTGATTCAGGTTTGTCGTATATAACTCTAGTGGACCAGAATTATTGGAAGAAGCCGATTCACCGTCCAGTTCTTCAATTTCTTCTTCAGACTGTACTTCGTCTTTACGTGTACCATGAGAAAGGTACTGGGTTAAAGTCAGACGGTTAATCTGATGACGTTTAAGCAGATAAACCGCAAAAGAATCACGCTCAGAATACATCGCAACCAGAATATCGGCGCCTTCTACAGTACGATCACCGCCACTGGATTGAACATGGAAAATTGCACGTTGCAAAATCCGGTCAAAACTTTCTGTAGGATGAGGTGCCTGATCACTATTTTCACCGAGTTTAGGGGTATGTTGTTCTACGTACTCTTCTAATTCTTTACGCAAAACGATAATATCTGCACCACATGCTTTTAAGGCATTCACTGCAGAATCATTGTCGAGTAAAGCTAATAATAAATGTTCTACGGTCAGGAACTCATGTCTCTTTTGACGAGCCATGCTGACAGCCAAACGTAGTGATACTTCTAATTGACGACTGAGCATGCAACCCCCTTAATCTTTCGGCTCAATCTGGCAAAGTAAAGGATGACCTTGAGATCGAGCGTAATTATTGACTTGGTTCGCTTTGGTTTCCGCAATGTCTCGAGGATAGACCCCAGCTACACCTTTTCCTTCATAATGTACAGTTAGCATTACTTGTGTAGCTTGGTCAAGATTCATTGCAAAGTATTGTTGTAAAATTTCAATTACAAACTCCATGGGAGTGTAGTCGTCATTCAATAATACCACTGCATACATCGGTGGACGCTTCAGTTCAGGAGGTGCAGTCTGGACTGCAAGGTCAGCGTCATCATCGTGAAAAGGCTCGTCTGTTAAACGCGGGCTAATATGCCAATCAACCATGCCGGACTCGTAAAAAGAATTTTTGATCTCACTTAAACATTTTGGACGTTTATTGCTTGGCATACGATTTCTATTTCACACTTAATTTGCATTTGCTTCAGTTTTTGGAATCTCTGACAGGACTGTTGACTGGCTTTCAACAGCTTTCCCCTGATCCCAGCTAAAACGGCGAATCACAGGCTTAGCCCCTGAGAGGCGCACTTCAATAAATTCTGGTTTAAAGCCTTTAGGCATGGTCCAGCGACCAGTTAAACGCTCGTAATTGTCGAAATTAAAGTTTTTATCTTCAAGCGGCACAACCAGGATTTCAGTGCCCTTAATCAAACGTAACTCTACTGTACCAGAAGCGCGATTTTTGCCTGGACTAACCTGAACCAGATCAATCTGGTATTCGAAGGCATTATCAGGTAAGGCTTTAATCCCCAGATGTTGAACTGTCAGCGCTAGACCACCGCGTTGACGCAAAATCTCACGATAGATCGTACCAACGCTTTCAGCCTGCTCCTGGGCATCACGTGCCTTATTCACAGCCAGATAGAGATCATTGGCATTGCTAACGGCCAGATCACGTTCCTGTACCGCTGTATTCAGAGATTTATTCAGTGTTTCCAGACTGGTTTTCTGTTTTTGTACCACTTCAACCAGCTGCTCTGCATCCGCTTCAAAACCCACCGCAGTCAAACCTTGCCGATGCCCGACCGTATAGCCCAGCAAGCCACTACCCAGAATCAACACAGCAGCACCGATTACCAAAGGTGTATTGCCTTTCATCAATGGTTTCTTTGTAGATGGTTCCTGGATCGTCATGTTTGACTCATTATTCGGCATTTTGATCTCTGTATACTTTGTTCAAGACACACATTTAAATCCAAATCTAAATGTGTGTGAAGTTCTAATACGTTTTTTATGGTAATAAACCAATATTATTCAAGCCTGCATTTTCTGCAAAGCCAAACATCAGGTTCATGTTCTGTACTGCCTGACCAGCTGCACCTTTGACCAGATTGTCCTGAGCCACCAGAATCACCAGCTTGGCTGGTTGTGGCTTATACATTGCGATACGCAACTGGTTGGCACCGCGTACCGAACGGGTTTCTGGCGAGCTGCCTGCTGGCATAACATCCACAAACTGTTCATTGGCATAGAACTGCTCGTACAGTGACTGCAAGTCAGCTGCCTGGCCTGCTTCAGTCAAGTCGATATAAATCGTTGATAACATTCCACGAATCATTGGCACCAGATGCGGCACAAACAGGATATGGTCAAATACGCCTTTTTGACCTGAAATGTTTTCCAATGCTTCCACGATTTCAGGATGGTGACGGTGGCCCGCAACGCCATAAGCCTTAAAGTTATCAGCATTTTCAGAATAGATCATGCCCAGGCTGGCTTTACGGCCCGCACCTGATACCCCAGATTTTGCATCGATAATAATGCTTTCTGGTTTTACCAAGGCCTCACTTGATTTTAATACTGGTGCCAGACCAAGCTGAACCGTCGTTGGATAACAGCCCGGATTACCAATCACACTTGCCTGTTTGATCTGGTCACGGTTAAGCTCAGACAGACCATAAACTGAATCTTTTAACACTTCTGGGCAAGCATGTTCCATGCCATACCATTTTTCGAACTGTGCCAGATTTTGCAAACGGAAATCAGCTGCAAGGTCAATTACCTTGGTATTGGCTGCGACAAGTTCTTCAGCATGTTTCATGGCAACCCCATGTGGTGTCGCGAAAAATACCACATCACATGCTTTTAAAAGATCAAGGCTGAGGTCAGAAAACTGAAGATCCGTATGTCCACGCAGACTCGGGAACATATCGTCAACGCGACGGCCTGCTTCAGTACGTGATGTCAGTGCTTTAACCTCTACATTCGGATGTCGCAGTAATAGACGTAAAAGTTCAACGCCTGTATAACCTGTACCACCCACAATACCCACTGAAATCACGATGATTACCTCAAACTAGATGTTTCCTTTATGGGCTGTAGTATGACAGGAACTTGAGGTTTTCTAAACTGTTTCACTAGGGATTGATGGTTTTTTATTTACCCTTTTATTTTGAGTGTTTTTAAAAAATTTGAGAGGATGATACCTATTGCTTAGGCTATTTGGAAGTAAATAAATACTATCCTCGTTCCTTTAAAGATATTCTTAAGCTGCCCACCAATATGGCATGACAGTATTTTTCAGAATTTTACGGTGAATTAAATAATTTGGATCATGCTTGGCCACTTCCGCCCAAAAACGAGGACTATGGTCAAAATGCCGGGTATGGGCCAGTTCATGCACACATAAATAACGCACGATTTTTTCAGAAAATAAAATGATGCCGCTATTTAGCATAATGTCATGTTTGGCCGAACAACTGCCCCATCGTGTTTTCGGCTGGCGAACATTACAAATGTTAAATGATAATCTTGTTTCTTGACTTACTTTGTTCAGATAAACAGGCAGCTGCTCTTTGGCATAAGAAATAATAAAAGCTTTTAAATATCCTTCAGGATTTCGATCACTAATCGACAACTGTAATATTTCAGCATCAAAAAGGAAGTTCTGCTTCTGACTTTGATAAACAATCTGAATGGGTGAAGTCTGATTAAAAAGCTGCAATTCTGCTGGTAAAGATCTATCAATACTTTGATTTTTTTCCTGCTGCAATTTCCAGGTTTTGAGTAGCCAGCTTTCCGCTTGGTCAATAAAATTCTGAATCTGTTTTTTGCTACAAAATATCGGTGCAGTTAAACGGATTTGATCACCCTCTACACGCAGTCTGAGACGTGTTGAGCGAACATTTCGGGTGATTTGAATTTCGGGCAGGTCGTTTAGGGTCATTTTTTATATTTAATCGTTATTTTACTAATCCCCCTCGATCCCCCTTTAATAAAGGGGGAAGTTCAAACTTATAGAAGTTTCGAGGAGCTTTATCAAATTAAAGACTTTTCCCTCCTTTGAAAAAGGAGGGTCAGGGAGGATTTCTTAAATCGCTGTACGCTCTTCAATACCATTATTGGTCGCAACAATCGCAATATCCGCTTTATTGATCGCGAAAATACCGTTACATACGACGCCTGGAATGTCATTAATCGTTTTTTCCAGCTCAAGCGCATTCAGAATATTCAGGTTATGCACATCCAAAATAACATTTCCATTATCAGTCACGACACCTTCACGGTAAGCAGGATCACCACCTAATGCCACCAACTTACGTGCGACTGCTGAACGTGCCATTGGAATCACTTCAACAGGTAATGGGAAATCACGACCCAACTGCTCTACCCATTTCGAATCATCGACGATACATACGAATTTTTTCGCAATCGACGCCACGATTTTTTCACGTGTAAGCGCAGCACCACCACCTTTGATCATGTGCATATGACGGTCAATTTCATCAGCACCATCGACATAGGCATCTAAACCGCCCACGCTATTCATATCAACCACTTCAATGCCTAATTTTTTCAGACGCTGTGCAGTCGCTTCAGAACTTGCAACAGCAGCTTCCAATTGCAGTTCTGGTAAAAGGTCAATTAAAAAGTTAACGGTACTACCTGTACCTACGCCTAAAATGCCCCCTTTTGGTAAGTGTTTTAAAGCCGCTTTGGCTGCAGCTTGTTTTTTCTCATCTTGGGTTGCATATAGACTCATGACATCACTCAACTAATTTGGACTTTTGCAGTAATTTTAAACCGCAAAGCCGTGTGGTTTGTTACAATAGAGTCTTATTTTAAACTGTTAGATGGAAAATTAACATGCTGTCTCGTTTGGTTCGACAAATTTTACAAGCAACGGTCTACGATGTTGCAATCGAAACCCCACTCGAAGCAGCGCCACGAATTAGCGAACGCTTAAATAATAACATTCGCTTTAAACGTGAAGATTTACAACCGGTCTTTTCATTTAAACTACGCGGTGCCTATAACCGTATTAGTCAATTACCGAAATCACAACTCGAACGTGGCGTTATCACAGCTTCAGCAGGCAACCATGCACAAGGCGTGGCACTGTCAGGGAAAAAGCTGGGTATTCGCGCGATTATTGTGATGCCAAAGACCACGCCCGACATTAAAGTCCAAGCAGTAAAACGTTTAGGGGGTGAAGTAGTATTACATGGTGATTCATTTGACGTTGCCAACAAATATGCCATTCAGCGTGCCCAAGAAGATGGCATGACTTTCATTCCGCCTTATGACGACGAACTGGTGATGGCAGGTCAAGGTACGATTGCCAATGAAATCCTGCGTCAATGGCGCGATGTAGAATATGTCTTCGTTGCTGTTGGTGGTGGTGGCCTGATTGCCGGTGTTGCAGCGTACTTGGGAGATGTTGCTCCGCATGTCAAAGTTATTCCTGTGGAATATGATGAATCCGCGTGCTTAAAAGCGGCCTTAGAAGCCAATGAACGTGTGATTCTTCCATCTGTCGGTTTATTTGCCGATGGTACTGCGGTGGCACAAATCGGTGAAAAACCATTTGATGTGATCCGTCTGCAAAAATCAGATAACTCTGGCCCAATCGTTGAACCAGAAGTCGTGCTGGTCAATACCGATGAAGTCTGTGCAGCAATTAAAGATACTTATGATGAATGCCGTAGCATCGTAGAACCGTCAGGTGCAATGGCATTGGCCGGTATCAAAAAATATGTAGCAGAACACGGCATTAAAGGCAAAAACATCGTATCGATTGTTTGCGGTGCGAACATGAACTTCGACCGTCTGCGCTATATTGCCGAACGTACAGAACTCGGCGAACGCAAAGAAGCTATCTTTGCCGTAACTATTCCAGAAGAAAAAGGTTCATTCCTGAAATTCTGCCGTGCACTACAAGGCCGTAATATCACAGAGTTTAACTACCGTTCAAGTGATGCTTCTGCAGCTCAGGTCTTTGTCGGTATCAGCCTGAAAAATGGTGAAAAAGAACGTCAGGAAATCTATGAAAACCTGAAATTCGACTACGATGTTGATGATCTGTCTGATGACGAAGTCGCAAAACTACATATCCGTTACCTGATTGGCGGTCATGCTGATATTGAAAATGAGCGTCTGTTCCGTGTGGAATTCCCGGAACGTCCAGGTGCCCTGCTAATGTTCCTGGAACGTCTTGGCCCAACGCATAACATCACCCTGTTCCATTACCGTAACCACGGCGCTGCAGAAGGTCGCGTACTGGTCGGCCTAGAAGCAGAAGATGCACAGCAAAATCCAGATGGTTTGATTGAGACATTGGAAAGCATTACTTATCCATATGAAGAAATCACCAACAACCTAGGTTATCAGCGTTTCTTGAAATAATCAGTTTAATATAAACCGCCTTTCGAGGCGGTTTTTTTATATCCGGCTGAAAGAAAATGTATGAAGTATTTATGTAAGGCCAGATAGCTGAAAACTATAAAAATCTTTAAGATACATACTTAGACATAAACTGATTTGAAATAAAAAAGATTTAGGGAAATATGCATGGCATTATTTGCAGTCATTGGGCTGGGCAGCTTCGGTGCAACAGTAGCGACTCAACTGATCAGCCTGAAACATGATGTGATTGGAATCGATCTCGACAAAAAATATGTGGAAAATATTTCCGATCAGCTTACCCATGCGGTGATTGCCGATGCAACCGATGAGCATGTCCTGGATGAACTGGATATCCAGCGCTGTGAAGCAGTCGTAGTCGCGATTGGTGAAGATATTGAAGCCAGCATTCTGTGTGTACTGCATCTAAAAAATATGGGTGTAAAGAAAATCTGGGCCAAAGCAAAATCTAAAGCCCACCATATGATTTTGACTCATCTGAACGTCGAAAAAATTATTCACCCTGAAGAAGATATGGGCGTCCGTGTGGCACAATCACTCAGCTATCCGATGGTTAGCCGTTATATGTCACTTGAAGATGATCATTATATTGTCAAAATTGAGATTCATGCCGATCATCATGACACTCCCTTACACCAGTTAATGAGTCAGGTTCCCGAAATTAAAGTTCTTTTGCATAAACGTGGCACTGAAATACAACATATCGTGGATCTTGAGCTGCTACTTAAGGAAGGTGACATTCTGGTGGTCGAAGGATTGCTGAAGCCTCTACGCCGTTTGTCCAAGCATTTTAAGGCCATATGAAAAGCTCAAATTTAAACCAGAACAGGATTGTCAATCTCAGTCCACCGAGTCTGCTGGCCTTAGGTTTTCTCGGACTGATTTTTATTGGTTCTTTATTACTGATGCTGCCCTTTGCGCATCAAACTGAAATCAGCTGGTTAGAAGCGATTTTTACAGCAACTTCTGCAGTGACAATTACCGGGCTATCTGTGGTCAATGTTGGTGAAGCTTATACACCCTTTGGGCAGGTCGTGATTATGTTCCTGCTGCAATGTGGTGGCCTCGGTTTTATGACCTTTGCCATACTCGCTTTTATGAGCCTGTCACCTAAACTTGGTTTAAGACAGCAAGTGATGGCACAGGAATCTATTGGCCAGACCAGTTTGAAGAAAGTCAGTTTTACCATTAAAGCGGTATTCCTATATTCCCTGTTTTTCGAAGCCATTGGCACCCTAATT
This sequence comes from Acinetobacter sp. GFQ9D191M, assembly GCF_011174875.1. Lineage (NCBI taxonomy): Bacteria > Pseudomonadati > Pseudomonadota > Gammaproteobacteria > Moraxellales > Moraxellaceae > Acinetobacter > Acinetobacter sp. GFQ9D191M. The sequence continues at coordinate 89,126 of NZ_JAALGV010000067.1, read as the reverse complement.
TTAACCATGGCGTGGCTGGAAGATTATCCTTTTGGTGAAGCACTGTTTTATGCGGCTTTTTATAGTGTTTCTGCGTTTAATAATGGCGGATTTTCCCTTTTCCCCAATAGCTTGATGAGCTTTTCCGGCCAGTATTTCGTGACCTTTACGATCAGCATGCTGTATATCATTGGCGGGATCGGTTTTCTGGTTCTGATGGATGTAAAACAGAATAAAAGCTGGCGCAAGCTTAGCCCGAATAGCAAGCTGATTCTAACGACGATTATGGGCCTTAACCTGAGTGCTTTTATTGTACTCTGGCTATTAGAAGCCTCTAATCCACAAACTCTAGCGCTGATGAGCGTAGGTGATCAGGCGCTCAATGCCTGGTTCCATGCCACTGTTCCCCGCTCTTCGGGTTTTTATAGTCTGCCCATGGACCAGATGAGCGATGCCTCAAGTCTAGTCACCATTTTTTTAATGTTTATTGGTGGCGGCTCCTTAAGTACAGCGGGTGGAATTAAAGTTGGTACGTTTATTATTGTGGTGATCAGCGTAATCAGTTTTCTACGCCGTGAAGATGAAATCCGCTTGTTCAATCATTCTATTTCTGAGAAAACTACTTTTAAAGCCTTAGCGGTTGTGTGTATTACTGCAGGTCTGGTCATGACCGGTTTTATGAGTTTACTCATTCTAGAACCCGATCATGATTTTTTAGATTTGCTGTTTGAGGCGGTTTCTGCCGCCTGTACAGTTGGATTAACACGTGGTGTCACTGGAGAATTGCAACCAGCGAGTTTAATCATTCTGATGCTGATGATGTATGCGGGTCGTCTAGGACCTTTGACCCTTGCCTATTTAATTGCAACACCGAAGAAAAGCCGTCTTAAACATCCGCCTTCAGAAATTCAGATTGGTTAAGATTTAAATGAATACGCATAAGCAAAAAAACCACGCCTGAGCGTGGTTTTTTACATGAAACAGATTAGTACCAGTTCATTAATGACACACCCAGACCCACATAGGTCGCACGGTGATTATAATCAATCAGACTTTCACCATAACCATCAAAGAGCTGGAATTGGCCGCGTAGACGCCCACTGATCGGAAATGACCAGTCAAACTGTACCGCACCACGGTTATCATCTCCACCTTTTAGCGTATGACGCAACATCAGGGAAAAATCGTGGGCATTATGACGATAAAATGCAGTTAAATCCCCACGCCCGATATAGTTTTTAATCTCGGGATTATTGTCATCTGCACGATCTTCTTCGATACGATACCAAGGGCGCAGCATCATGGCGAAGTTGTCTTTTTCGAAACCGAGATTCAGCATTACCCGGTTCCAGCTACGAGATAATGGATCGGAACGGCCATTAGATTGATGATTCAGGGTTAGTCCCAGCATACGCCAGTTCAAACCAAACAGATCATAATTGGTACGGAAGATCAGGCTGGCTTCGGGCTCATAATTGGTTTCACGAAATGGTCGGGACTCTTCCGAGTTATACACCTGCCAACGTGAAGACTGGGTATAGCCCAGCCAGAGATCACCATTGTCACCCAGAATATTTTCAACCGCCTTGGTTTTTAAAGATAACTGGAATTTCCCCTCAATCGAGGTCAAATTCTGGTCTTCTTCAACCGTGTTATTTGGGTTTTCACTTTGCGGAAACTCGTTTTTCTTGGAAGTCCAGAATCCTGGCATCAGATAAATCGGCTGATAAGAACGGATATTCCAAGTACCCAGTTTACTTTCCGGCGACAATTCCCAACGACTATCCAGCAAGGATAAAGTCGGAGTCAGCTTTGATCCTTCTGAAGCATAGATATTGGAAACGGTTTGTTCAATTTTTGCTTTGAGGTTATCAGGTTCGGGCGCAATTTCTATGGCTGCACGCCGTTCAGAAACAATATCTGGCTTACTATCGGCCGGTATTTTAAATACCGCATCATAACAGGCCAAGCGTTCTGAATTGGTTTCAACCGCAGAGCAAGCCTCCGCCGTTGCCGGCATCGGACTACTCGCTACAGTTTTATCTTCCGCATTAACTTGCGTCCCAACTACACAGCCAAGCAAAACGCCCAGCTGCAAAGTTGAGCGCTTAATAGAATTAAGCGCCATCCTCTATCCTCATTGTTTTTATTTATTGAACTTGCTGAATTGTAAAGCCGAGTTGTTCTAAAGTTTCTCGTTTGGCAAATGGCGCAACCACCGCTTTTGAAGCTTGCTGTTCAACCAGATAAGTCTGTGCGACACGTTTCAAATCATCTAAAGTGACATGCAACAAACGTTCCCGAAGCTGTTTACGGAATGCTGGCGTACGTTGATGCAGGTAGGCATAACAGGCAGTAATCGCTTCACCTGCTGGTGACCCCGGTTTGTCCATACTGGCAATTAAACCCAAGATGGCTTCTTCCAGCTGATGCGGTTGTTGAGGTGCGTTAAGCAACCATTGGATACTTGCATCAAAGTCCTGGAAAGTCTCTGCTAAGCGTGGATCGCGATAACTATAGAAGCGGAAAGAACATGCATTTCCGTCATAGCTTGCGCCACCACCATAAGCACCGCCTTTTTCACGGATTGCGCTATGCAGATAACCATTACGCAAGTAGCCTGCCAATACCATCAAGGCAGCAGCATCAGGATGTGAAACTTCTACCGCAGGATAAGCTGCTGCACAGAACTGCACATTAGTCTGAATCAACCAGGCTTCATCATTGCTATGATTAACTTTTTCAACCTGAGTCAATTCTGCAGGTGCAGTATTCACTTCCAGTTTGTCCCACACGTTTTGAATTTCTTCAATCAGACGCTCAGACTGCTGTTCTTCACACACCAACAGGAATTGTTTTGGTGCTTGTAGCAAGACTGTATGAATGCGTTTTAATTCATCAATCATAGCATCATAAGCTGCTGTATCTTTTTCAGCCTGATTGACCAAGTTAATCAGCCAGTTCAAAGCACCCAGACCGGTATTATGATAATCACGCAAGGCTAGAGCACTATGCTGACGTGATGCTACTTGCATCGCATAGCTATGACCAGAACCGGAAATACGCGACTGCCAACGAGTTTTACGCTGTTGTAATAACTCAATAATACGGCCTTTTTCATCAAAGCGAAGTTGCTCGAAACCGATTTTTAACAGACGGATCGCATCCAGATGGCTAGCCAAAGATTTAGTCGTTAAAGTTAGCCACGCACTGATCTTGTTCTTGTCATCCACTTTAGAACGCAATGAAGCGCCCATGCCCAGACCACCACTGACTGCTGTTTGCAGTTGCTGGAATTGCAGGTAATCATATTCACCCGCACCAACTTCACCCATTAAAATAGACAACAGGTTGAAATACGGTGATTGCACCACTTCATCTGGAATTTTCACCAATACCTGTTGGTAATAAATCCCATTGGTACCTGCATGATAAAGATTCAACGGCGTATCTACGCGGTTACAGATAATCTCACGCAACTGGCCTTGAACAATCTGCAATTCCGCAGGCACATCTTCCAGACCCACCTTAGGTAACAGATTCAAATCATCCGGTGTATCCTGACGAATTTTTAATGCTTCAGTTTGGGCATTGATCTCTGCTTTTTGCTCTTCAGTTAAAGCTTTACCAATTTCAGCCAGACGTGCTTTTTCTTCTTCAGCTTCTTGAGCAGATTTGGTCGCATCCGGAACCAGAGTCAGCTGTACACGGTGCGGGTTATCTAAAAGATGTTCTTTAATCAGATTTGACAACCACATTGGATCCTGCAGCTCTTCTTTTACTGAAGCAATTGCAGAGTCCACATCCCAGACTTCAACTGGATCACGATGGTGAATTGCACTGCTTAAACCGCTCAAGATCAAGCTTAGACCATACGGTGTACCATCACCATTGATTTCACGCTGATGCAATTCTATCTGATGCAGAATTGCATCTACTGCCTGTTGATCAACCGGTTTAGAGGCAACTTCTTCCAGAACTTTGAAAACTCCGTTTTTGAATTCTTCAGCATGTTCAGGGTTTGAACCTTGAACCGCGCAGTAGAAGGTCATTTCAAAGTTGGAATCATCTACGCCCATGAATGGGCCAGTTGACTGTGCATAACTACAGGTTTCCAGATAATGACGCAGTGGAGATGCTGAATCTTCCAGCAAAATCCCTTCTACCAGACGCAAGCCTAAACGTAACTTGATATCACTCGCTTCTGGCAATAACCATGACAATACGTGATAAGTCTTGTCCTTCAGATCTTCCCCATCAACTGCATAGGTTTCTGTCACATTGAGTGGCGCAGTTAAACGGGTTTCTGGTATTGAATAAAGTGTTTCACCTTTTTCAAATTTAGACAGCGCCAGATTTTCAAACTGTTCCTGTAACTCAGCAGCAGATTTATTACCAAAGGTCATAAATACAGCATTACTTGGGTGATAATGCGTTTTATAGAAGTTCACCAGCTCTTCATAAGTCAGGTCTGGAATATCTTTAGGATCGCCGCCTGAGTTGTAGTGATAGGTAGTGTCCGGGAATAAGTGATGCGCCAAAGTATGATAAAGTTGATCTGAAGGTGAACTCATTGCCCCTTTCATTTCATTAAATACCACGCCTTTATACACTGGCTCGCCATTTTCCAGCTCAATACGGATACCTTCCTGAGCAAAATCCAGCGGATTCAGGTTCGCAGCGAAGGCCGCATCCATATACACTTCTAATAAGTTCTGGAAGTCTTTATCATTTTGAGTTGCGAATGGATAAGCCGTCCAGTCTGCCGCTGTAAAGGCATTCATAAAAGTATTAAGCGAACGGCGAATCATCAGGAAAAACGGATCACGTACCGGGAATTTTTCTGAGCCGCACAGTGCAGTATGTTCCAGAATGTGCGCTTCACCTTTCGAATCCATTGGCTGAGTGCGAAACGCAACAAGAAAAACATTTTCATCATGATTGGTCGCCAGATGATAATGGGTGGCGCCAGTCACTTTATGCTTATATTCAGACACTAAAATGTCTAAAGCTTCAACATGTTGTTGACGTACCAACTGAAACGCAGGATGTACAGTTTGAGAAATGGTTTCAGTGACATCTACAGTCATGCGATCTCCTAATGCTTAAATTAAAAAATTATTATTCGCATTATAGCTGTAGTTGTTTGAATTATTCACGCAGAAAACCGAGGATTTTGATCGAATTAAGTAAACCTGATCATCTGATTTTTAAATGATCAGGTTTGGCAATGATCTCTAGATCATATACTTGAAATAGTTATAACTCGGGTGGTTTTCAACAAAGACATAGTTCTGTTTTTGATAGAAACTGGCGGCCAGTTTGGTATCGGTCTGTAAACAAAGTGCTGAATAAAATGGTCGTGCCAACTGCTCCAGATAAGCCAGAAGCTGCTTACCTACACCATGTTGACGATATTTTGGATGCACATAGAAGCGACGTACCCGGCCAATTCTTTCTTCAATGCCGTTATCGCCCCATTGCTGGTTTAAGCCGCCACAGGCAATCAGTTTATTGCCATCATAGGCACAGGCCAGAAATTCATTATTTTGACTGAAACAGTTTTTTCCAGTGCGGTATTCTTCAATTAACTTATCAATCAGGTCATAACCTTCTTTACGCGCCAGTGTCGCTAAAGTGTCAATCTGATCAGGGAGCTGCTCGGCTGTTACAATCTTAATATCCATATACCCACACTGTTTTAGATGATTGTTCAAATGTCGCACCAGTATAACTGCTTGGTACTCTAATCTTATAAATAAAATCCAACCTTTAAATCAATGGCTGCACTCGCTACCGTTTAAAAATAAATCAATTCTTAGACCAAAGATTCAAGCTGAATAAGTTACAGTATTTTTTAAAGTATTCTGAAAATGTTTCAGTGAACTACAGCAAACCCGAGCAATCGTGTAAACTTAGCACTTTCATTTTTAATGTGATATTTGGATATGTCTACTGTTGACCTTTTTGCGATTGGCAATGCGCTGATTGACCAGGAATTTAAAGTTTCTGATGAGTTTTTAACTGCACATCACTTGCAAAAAGGCACCATGCAACTTGCGGATGGTGAAGCTCAGGCTACTCTGTATCAAAACTTAAAAGCAACTCAAACTTATAAAGGTCAGGCTTCAGGCGGTTCAGCAGCCAATACTACAGTTGCATTTGCAGCTTTGGGCGGCTCTGCATTCTATGCCTGCCGTGTCGGTAATGATGATTTGGGTCATATCTATCTGCATGGCTTAAATGAAGCTGGCATTAAAACTACAACCCAATCGATTAGTGAAGGCGTAACAGGTACCTGTATGGTTCTGGTCAGCCCAGATTCTGAACGTACCATGCATACCTATTTAGGTATTACTGCTGAACTCACAGATGAACAGATTGACTTCCAGCCTTTAACAACTGCTAAATGGCTCTATATCGAAGGTTATCTATCCACTTCCGAAACAGCACGTCAGGCCGTAAAACAGGCGCGTGAAATTGCCAAAGCCAATAGGGTTAAAATCGCATTTACCCTTTCTGATCCTGCGATGGTGCAATATGCCCGTGCCGGTCTGGATGAAATGATTGCAGATGGCGTTGATCTCTTGTTCTGCAACCAGCAAGAAGCATTGATGTATACCGAAACAGATACCATCGAAGCAGCTCTGGCTAAACTCAAGGAATTAAGTCAATACGTTGTCATTACAATGTCAGCTGATGGTGCGCTTATTTCCAATAATGGTGAAACCTTTACTGTGCCGGGCCGTGCTGTAACTGCAGTGGATGCCAATGGGGCTGGCGATGCTTTCGCGGGTGCTTTTTTATATGCACTTAATGCGGGTCTTGGCTTAAAAACAGCAGCAGAACTGGCAATTTTGGTGTCTAGTCAAGTGGTAGCGCAATTTGGGCCACGACTGGCGGTTTCAGAATACACAGCATTATTAAAAGATGTTCTTAAGGAATGTGCTTAATGTTTAAAATTTGCATGACTGACGATATTCCAGAGCGTGAAGCACGCTCTTTTGAACTTCCGAATGGGGATACAATTTTTATTACCCAGCGTGATGGTTCGTTTTATGCTTACCAGAATATTTGTCCACATTTACAGGTAGAACTGGAATTTCTGGAAAACCAGTTTCTGGACCGTGATCAGGAATTTATTGAATGCTCTACTCATGGCGCGCTGTTCGTAGTCGAAAGCGGTGAATGTATTTCTGGACCTTGTCAAGGCCAATCACTTGAAAAAGTTGATATTACCGTGCATTCTGATGGCGGAATTTATCTTTCAGAATAATAGCTAAAACGGATTTTGCCATGCCTGAGTTTTTACTTCACTATAACCTGATGCCATTTCATCTCAGTTTATTGTTCATCATTCTGCTTGGCGTGGCAAAAACAGTTGCCTTCTATTTTAAGCTTAAACCCAGTCAACTCCTGGAACGCATTTCTCCATATGACTTTCAGAATGTTGAATGGCTAAATGTCAAATTTTCCAAAACCCTGATTGTTTTTTTCTTCCTGATGAATTTTAGCTTTTCCGGCTATTTTCTTCAGTTTCTGATCTATTCACAGGAATATCATTTCTTACCTGCCTATTACATCATTCTACCGGCATTGATCATTGCGATTTTCTTTACCGTATTTATGATTCATTGTCTGGATCAGGTTATTCCACCTAAATATAAAAAGAATGATGTAAACCTATTAGGCCGTTTAGCTACAATTTCAAGCGGTAATGCCCGTCCTGGCTTTTCTGCCCAAGCGCGAGTTCGGGATGAGTATGGTCAGTTACACTATGTTCAGGTTGAACCTGAATTTGGCGAACTGGAATTTCAGTCTCAGATTATTTTAATCCGTCTTAGAAAATCGCATTATGTGGCCAAGAAGATCTGTAAATCCAACCGACTCTTTAGCTTGAATCTGGAAGAAGCTTAAAGAATTGAATAGAAAAAATCCCGGCTAAAAGTCGGGATTTTTTATTGGATAGATTTATTTATTTTTTAAACAAGCCTGAGACCATATTCAATACATTCTGAATATCATTATTGGCTTCCTGCTTGCTGGTTTGCTCACCTTGTGGTGTCAGTGAATCAATAATCTGCGGCAAGACCTGAGAAATGGCGCTATAGACATCCTGTTTAGGCACATGGGTCTGTTCTGCGACCTGTTCTACTTCCTGGTCATCAAACAGGTTTTGTACCTGCTGCGGATCAACATTGGCATTTTCACCCGGGCCAGTAGAGACCCAGTCATCGACCTGGCTATTTAAACCTTGTCCTTTGAGTTTGTCCAAGGCTCCTTGCAAACCGCCCTGTTTCTGAATCCAGGCCAAGACCAGGGGCAAGACAGCAATCAATAAAGTCTTTGTCGTTGAACTGCCACCCGGTCCAGAACTCGGTCGAGCGGAAGATTGGCTCCCACCTCCGAGCTGACTGAGTACAGAACCTAAAATTGCACCTAGACCATTTTGCTTGTTTTGCTGTTGTGAGTTTTGATGCTGCTGATTTGGATTCTGGTTTTGCTGACTGGCATTATTGATATGACCCAATACTGATCCAAGAATATCTGCCAATCCCCCTTGCTGGGATGAACGCTGCTGGGATTGCGACTGGTTATTTCCCAAGGCTTGCTTGGCCAGCATTTCCACAATACTACTAAGATTGGTCATAACTCATTCCTGTATACGGCTTCTCTACAGAATAGAGTCTTTGCTCCTATTTTCCATGCAGGATTTTGTTAATATTTGCAATACTGATATAAGACCTTATCAGCCCTCCAGTTTTACCAGCGATATTTATCCCAGTTTTCAGGGTTAGCCCAGAATTTAGAGTTAAACCAATCCGGCACATGTTTATAAGTCAAAATATTGAATTGCCAGAGTGCAAAATCTGCCCCATGAACCGTCTTGTCAATCAGCTGGGTCAGACCTAGAGACCTGAGCAGTTTCTCATCCTGCAAGCGACTCACCACCACCAGACGTTTTGCAAATAAATCACGCATTTTAACCAGAATTTGACTCTTCTGCTGTTCTGACAATGCTAAGGTTTCAAGAGTATCTAGCATCACTACTGCCAGGTCATAACGCTGTTGAAAAGGCAGATTTAAAACCTCAGATACGTTAAAATAGTGCCATTGAATAGATTGCTGAAATTGAGATTGGGTTAAATCCTGCCCGATACAAATAGCAGTATGAATTGGCTGTTCCTTAGCGAAATCGTCTAGCATTGAAGTGATGACATTCTGTTCAGCCATGACTGCATCCTTATGATTTAAGTGAGTAATTTTTTATGGAACTTCAGGGCATTTGCCATAAAATGCACGTCGGTCTTACAGAGCTTAGTGTAACTGATCAAAATACCCAGCGGGCAAATGTTGAATACAAATTAATATTAGATGGATCAGAAATTAACCTTCCATTCCAGTTAGGTCAGGAAATCGAGATTGAATGGACAGGAAATATCTATTGTGTTTCTTGCGGCAAAAAAACTTCTAAATCATTCTCACAAGGCCACTGTTTTAAATGTTTTAAAACTAAAGCGTCATGTGATATGTGCATCATGAAACCAGAAACCTGCCATTATCATTTAGGTACTTGCCGGGAAGATGAGTTTGCACAGAATGTCTGCTTCCAGCCACATATTGTTTATCTGGCCAATTCTAGTGCATTGAAAGTCGGAATCACTCGTATTAATCAAATGCCGACTCGTTGGCTGGATCAGGGTGCAACTCAAGCCCTTCCTATCATGAAAGTGGGTTCTCGCCGTCTTTCCGGTAAACTGGAAGTGATGTTTGGTACTCAGGTCGCAGATAAAACCGACTGGCGTAAATTACTCAAAGGCGAAGCGGAACCTTTAAATCTGATTGAGGTTCGCGATCAGCTGATTGAAGAATTTGCACCGAAAATCCAAACTATCCGTGAAGAGTTTAATCAGAATTTGCAGTTTAATGAGAATATTGAAGTTTTGGATAAGGAATTACCACGTGAGTTCATCTATCCGATAGAGCAATATCCAGAAAAAATCAAATCTCACAATTTAGATAAAACTCCAGTGATCCGAGGCAAACTACAAGGGATTAAAGGCCAATATCTGATTCTGGATACTGGTGTGATTAATATCCGTAAATATACAGGTTATGAGCTAATTTTTAGAGCGGAATAAAATGACCGGATTTCAGAAGAGAGTTATATGCTCTCTTCTTATTTTGGATATTATTTCTTACTTAAGAAAATAAAAAAACCAGCCCGTAGGCTGGTTTTTTTAAAAGCGAATCTTATTTGATTTTTGCGTGAGATTTTAAGTAACGCGTATAATCATCAAATTCTTGTTGACCACGAAGCTGTTGATACAATTTCACCAGCTCACTACGTTGCTCTGCACTTAAAACATCGATCGGATTTTTCTTCACTTCAGAAACTGCCACAACCACCAATTCATTTGGCATATTTGCTGTCGTTACTGACCAGTGACCTGCTTTAGGCGCTGGTACGCTAAATGCTGCACGTTGTACATCACGCTTAAGCAGACCTTCTGCGCGTGTATAAATGCCTGCATCTTCAAATACCAGTTTACCTTTCGTAACTGATGCTGCAGGCTTGGTTTTAAACTCATTCAATGCAGTTTGAACTTCAGCTTTAGCCGCAGCAAATGCCTTATCTTGAATCAGTTTAGCTTTTACTGCTGGTTTAGCTTCTGCCAGTGTCTGCTCACCCGCTGCATGATAATTGCGAACTTTTACCCAAGCCACATCACCATTGGCTAACTGAATGCTTGAAGATGCATTACGGTCGCCATTTTTCACGTCATCATTAAACAGTTTAACTTTGACAGCCGCATCACTTAGCAATGGATCACGTGTCGCAAGGGTCACACTATTTGCTTTCTGAACCTGAACACCCTTCACTTCCTGAGCAACAACATCTAGCGAGTCCGCACTTACGACCATGTCATTCAGACTGTTTACCGTATCAGAGAATGCATTAGATTTTTTCGCTGCCAATACTTCTTCAGATAAACGTGCTTTTTGAGATTCAAAAGATGGAACTGCTACATCAGGCAATTGGACTGAAATAATATGGTAGCCATAATCTGTTTTAACAGGCGCTGAAACTTGACCAGATTTTAAGGATGCAACAGTCTGATCAAAGGTAGTACCGAACACGCCTTTTTCATAGACAGCAATAGCACCGCCTTTAGACTTAGATTCAGGATCCTCAGAATATTGAGCTGCTGCTTGTGCAAAAATACTACCAGCTTTGATTTTAGCTGCAATTTCGCTTGCCAGTTTTTTGGCTTCAGCATCGCTACGGCTATCTGCAGTCACCAGAATATGTTTAACCTCTGGTTTCACATTCTGCTTCTGGTCAGCCACAAATTTATTATAAGCTTCCTGCAATTCTGCATCAGTGACCGCTACATTGGCAGTATCAATATTGCTCGGCTTGATCACCACATAATCCACATCAACGCTAGTCGGTTGCTTGAACTGGGATTTGTGCTTTTCATAATATGCAGCAATATCAGCTTCTGATACTTTTACTGCTTTTTTATAGCTGTCCAGATTCACGCTAGCGATATGAATATGACGCTGTTCAGTTTGCAGATCTGCAATTTGCTGCATTTCAACCGGACTGACCAATGGATAATCCATAAAAGTAGAAGACAGCATTTTCAGTGCATGGTCTTTACGTAAACTTTCTACTAAAGCATTGTTAGTCATGCCGATTGATTTCAGGTAATTTTCATATAAAGCATTAGAAAATTTGCCATTCTCCTGGAAAGAAGGCTGCTGAGAAATCATTTGTGCAATTTGCTGGTCACTCAGGCTAATCCCCAGTTTTTCAGCCTGTTGCAAAAGCAAGGTACGCGCAACCAGGGTATCCATCGCTTTTTGATCGATGAAGCTTTGATTTAATAAGGTTTCATCACCATTGGCATAACTTAAGTATTGTTGTTTGAATGATTTTGTCAGTGACTCTAATTCTTGTTTAGAGATATCAGTTCCATTGACTGATTTTGCTGCATCAGAATTCCCGCCGCTAAAATATCCTTCAATACCTACAAGCGCTAAAGGGGTTAAAAACAGAACGAGCAAGACCTTGCCCAACCAACCCTTAATAACTTTACGAAAAGATTCCATAAGTATTCCAATATTTTATTTGCAGAGGATTTTAACCGAAAAAACCCATTGAATGAATGTGTTAATCAAAACAATTAAATCTATCAATAAAAAACGCGCCAAAGAAGGCGCGTTTTAGGATTGAAGCAGCTTAAGCAACAGCGTCTTTTAAGCCTTTACCTGCTTTGAAGCTAGGTACTTTGCTTGCTTTAATTTCAAGAGTAGCACCAGTTTGTGGATTACGGCCAGTACGTGCAGCACGCTCTTTAACGCCGAAAGTACCGAAACCAACTAGAGTTACTGTATCACCCGCTTTTAAAGCTTCAGTAACAGAAGCAATTGTAGCATCTAAAGCTTTACCTGCGTCAGCCTTAGATAATCCCCCTTTCTCTGCAATTGCATCAATTAATTCTGATTTATTCATGAAAACTACGTCCTCTTAATATCGTTTATTTAAGGTCCAAGAATTTGTTTAAACTACCATAACGCCTTTATAGCAATGCTTTAGGTATAAACGCAATACTTATAAACCTCTTTTTTTTCAAAATATATGCGAAAAAAACATTGAATTATGAAGAAAATCATTTTGTGTGTATTTTTTCCGATAATTCTTTCTGTATTTTTTCTTGCTGCAAGGTCAATTCATCAACCTTGGCATGCAACTGAAGAATTAAACGCTCCAGATGTTGTACATCCTTCAGTGTGACTAATCCTATACGATTCAAGGAATGATGAACAGAGTTGTCGATCAGTTTTTCAACCTTATCTTTGGTATCTGTCACAGATTCGCGTGCTTTTTCGGAGACTTTTTCCACAGTTTGATCTGCAATATCGGCTGTTTTGGATTCCAGCTCTTCTCCGACCTTGACCAGCGAGTCAAACAGTTTGTTGCCTTCTTCCTCTGCCCGGGAAAATGCCCCAAGGCCAGCCAACCAGATCTGCTTGGTATATTTACGAAAGTCCAGCATTGAACGTCGCTCTGAAGCAGACTTTGACTTACTCTTCACTGGTTTTTCAATCAATTCCTGATCTGTATCTTGTGTCGTTTTTGTTTTATCCATGTACACGACTCCTGCTTATTTTCTATGCAAATATCATAAAATTATCTACAAAATCACCGCATAATAGCAAATTAAGGGCTTGATAGATTTGCTAAACTGTTCTACAAAGCACTTTATTTCAAGTCTAATTTGATTTAACCCTGAAATCTTTTACTCAGCAGGATGCTTTTTCATTTTAATTTTCAGGTAAGGATTGGTTTTATATATGAGTGAATCGCAACAAAGTCAAAATCAACCACATTTGTTGCTTACGATGACTTTAATCGTTTTAGAAACAATATTCACGTTCATTCTCAAACATGACCGTGTTGTTGCTCTTCAGGCGAAGAAGTTTGTAGATGAGAATATTACAATAAAAATCAATAGTTATATTCCATATTTTGATTTCTATGTTCAGTTTACCAAAGACGGGCTGTTATTTGACTATAAAGCACCAGGCAGAGTTATTGATCTGGATGTTCGCACTACTTTAATGGATCTGATTAAGATCTTTATCTTTGGCAATCGCAGAAGCATTCGTGCGATGCGTATTGATGGCAATCAGGTTTTAAAAGACGAGTTCCGTGATTTACTGACTTTATTTGCCTTACCTAAAGTATTGTCTGACTGGAAGCACTGGTTATCTGAGCCTCCGGCAGATGAGACTGATATTGTTTCATCAAGAAAACGCATTGCGCCTTTATTAAAGAAAATTGAAGATCAGCGTTCTAAAATTAATAGCCTGCAAGTTGAAGTTAAACAGTATCGCAACCGCATTAAACGTATGGAACGCCGACAAAAGCGGATCAATATGGCCTTTAGTATAATCACAGTACTTTTGATTGCGTTATTAGTGTATAATTGGATCAGCGCGTAATTCTTTCATTTTCAGAAAATTAAATACGCTCACCATTCACAAAAATAACTTGACTAATTTAGTCGGGATTCATAAAATCTACACATCTAGTCTAACCATGTGTATCGAATCATGCGCCTAACCACTCGCGGTCGCTACGCAGTGACTGCTCTACTTGATTTAGCTTTGCAGCCATCTGAACAAACGATCACGCTTGCTGAAATTGCAGCACGTCAAACTATTTCTGTTGCCTATCTCGAGCAGTTATTTGCGAAACTAAAACGTCATGGTCTAGTTTCGAGTGTTCGCGGCGCCAATGGTGGATACCATTTAGCACGCAGCGCAGATGAAATTACTGTGTTAGCAATTATTGAAGCTGTAAACGAAACAGTCGATGCGACTCGCTGTGACCATAAAGGCAACTGCCAAAATGGCGCGATGTGCTTGACTCATGATTTATGGCAAGAACTCTCCCACCACATTGCCGATTATCTCGCAAAAATCACCCTTGCTGACCTTGTAGCCCGTGACAACGTTCAAACCGTGTCATTACGCCAAAATTCAGCAAACATTGATTCAGCCCTTTTATCGGTTACAGGTATTTGACATGAAACGTCCGATTTATCTTGACTATGCAGCAACAACTCCGGTAGATCCTCAAGTTGCAGAACGTATGATGGAATGCTTAACTTTCGAAGGCACCTTCGGTAATGCAGCATCTCGTTCACATGCTTATGGCTGGCAAGCGGAAGAAAAAGTTGAATACGCCCGTGAACAAGTGGCGAATTTAGTAAAAGCTGATCCGCGTGAAATCGTATGGACTTCAGGTGCAACTGAATCTGACAACCTTGCATTAAAAGGTGTGGCTCAATTCTATGCATCTAAAGGCAAACACATCATTACTTCTAAAATTGAACATAAAGCAATTTTGGATACATGTCGTGAGCTTGAGTCTGAAGGTTTTGAGATTACTTATCTTGAGCCGCAACCAAAAACTGGCTTAATTACTCCAGAAATGGTTGAAGCAGCGATTCGTCCAGACACCATTCTTGTTTCCCTGATGATGGTAAACAACGAAATCGGTACGACAACTGATGTTGCTGCGATTGGTGAAATCACCCGTGCGAAAAAGATTTTCTTCCACGTTGATGCTGCACAGGCTGCGGGTAAAGTTGAAATCGATCTTTCTCAGTTGAAAGTCGATTTGATGAGCTTCTCTGCACATAAAATCTATGGTCCTAAAGGTATTGGTGCCCTGTTCGTACGTCGTTCACCACGTGTACGTCTAAAAGCACAAATGCATGGTGGCGGTCATGAACGTGGTATGCGTTCAGGTACTCTTGCAACTCACCAGATCGTTGGTATGGGTGAAGCATTTGAACTTGCAGGCAAAAATTTACAGTCTGAACAAGCTCGTTTACGTGTACTTCGTGACAAGCTTTGGAATGGCTTACAAGGTCTTGAACAGGTATTCTTGAACGGTCACCCAACTCAAAACGTTGCAAACTACTTAAACGTAAGTTTCAACTTTGTTGAAGGTGAATCATTGATGATGGCACTGAAAGATGCAGCGGTATCTTCAGGTTCAGCATGTACATCTGCAACACTTGAACCATCTTATGTACTTCGTGCATTAGGTCTTTCTGATGAGCTTGCACACAGTTCGATCCGCTTCAGCTTTGGTAAGTACACCACTGAAGAAGATATCGATCACGTTTTAAATATCACTAAAGCTGCTGTTGAGAAATTACGTGAACTTTCTCCGCTTTGGGATATGTACAAAGAAGGTATCGACCTTTCTACAGTTGAATGGGCTGAGCACTAATTTTTGACTCTGAGATAGCTGTATTTACACTGCTATCTCATTGATAAAAAATTTTTAATCCCCATATTTATATTAAGGCTGACCCCGAGTTTTGGAGAAGCAACATGGCTTATAGCGAAAAAGTAATTGATCATTACGAAAACCCACGTAACGTTGGTGTTTTAGACAAAAATGCAGAAAACGTTGGTACTGGTATGGTCGGTGCACCTGCTTGTGGTGACGTAATGCGTTTACAGATCCAAGTAAATGATGAAGGCGTGATTGAAGAAGCACGTTTTAAAACTTATGGTTGCGGTTCTGCAATTGCATCAAGTTCATTAGTGACTGAATGGTTAAAAGGTAAAACCTTAGACCAAGCACAAGCGATCAAAAACATTGATATCGCAAATGAATTGGCTCTTCCACCAGTAAAAGTACACTGCTCTGTACTGGCTGAAGATGCAATTAAAGCGGCTGTTGAAGACTACCGCAACAAGAAGTCTAAAGCTTAATCATTCGTTTTTTGAAGAAAGATTCACGGAGTTTTCATGATCCACTTAACTGAAAATGCAGCAACTCATATCAGCAATTACCTCAAAAGTCGCGGTAAGGGTGAAGGCATTCGTGTTGGTGTGAAAACTTCAGGCTGTTCTGGTCTTGCTTATGTTCTTGAGTTTGTCGACGAAGTCGATACTCATGACCAGGTCTTTGAACAGTTTGGTGTTAAAGTTTTCGTAGATCCAAAAAGTCTGGTTTATCTCGAAGGTCTAGAAATGGACTACGTAAAAAACGGCTTGAACGAAGGCTTCGAATTTAACAATCCAAATAAAAAAGGCGAATGTGGTTGTGGTGAGTCATTCACTGTCTGATTGCAGCAATAATTCTCTTTTTTCAGCATTAAAACAGTGTGAAATACACTGTTTTAATTGCATTTAGGCAGTTATTTTAATTGTCATCAAGCTTAATCATTTTTGCATATTAATCGCGGACTCTATCTCCCATGAATCATTTTGAGTTGTTCAATCTTCCTGTAGCACTCGATATTGATTTAGCCACTTTAAAAGCAGAGTTTTTAAAGTTGCAGCAACAATATCACCCCGATAAAGCTGAAGATAAAGATCAGGCTTTGATTAAATCAAGCGAGATCAACCAGGCATTCAAGGCTTTGTCAGCGGTTGATAGCCGTGCAGCTTATTTACTGTCTTTAAAAAAACAAGACTATCATCTGGATCAGTCTATTAGCGATTTTGAATTTCTTCAGGATGCGCTGGAAATTCGCGAACAATTAGATGAAGCCTCATCGGCTGAAGATCTTTCCTCTCTGAAAGTTGAAGTTCAGCAATGGATTGATGGTCTGGTTCGTGAGTTCAAAATCGACTATGAAGATGAAGACTGGAGTGAAGCTCGCGATACCGTGCGTAAACTGCGTTTCTTTGTTAAAGTCATGGCGGACATCGACAAAGCGGAAGACCGTTTCCTAGATGATGACAGCTTTGATCTTGATGATGAATTTTAATTTTTCTATTTAATTTTAACGTGCAAAGGATGTAACACTATGGCTCTCTTGCAGATTGCAGAACCAGGTCAATCAAGTGCACCACATGAACACCGCATTGCGATTGGTATCGATTTAGGCACCACCCACTCTTTGGTTGCCACGGTTCTTTCAGGTCAAGCCAAAGTACTCAAAGATGAACAAGGTCGTGTGTTACTTCCTTCTATCGTTCATTATGCAGCACAAAGCACTGAATATGGCGATGATGCCAAACCTTTTATTACCACCGATCCTAAAAATACGATTGTATCCGTAAAACGTTTTATGGGTCGCTCCCAAGCAGATATTAAATTCCAGCATCCTTATGCCTTGGTGGGCGAAGCGAATGAAATGCCGGCATTTGAAACTGCGCAAGGACGTAAAACGCCAGTTGAGATTTCTGCGGAAATTTTAAAGCAGCTTAAAGAACGTGCTGAAGCCAGCTTAAAAAATGAGATTAATGGTGCCGTGATTACGGTTCCTGCATACTTTGATGAAGCACAACGCCAGGCAACACGTGATGCCGCGCAACTGGCCGGTTTAAACGTTCTGCGTTTATTGAATGAACCAACAGCTGCTGCGGTGGCTTATGGATTGGATCAGGAAACCAACTTGAGCACAGATCGCAATTATGTGATTTATGACTTGGGTGGCGGTACCTTTGACGTTTCAATTCTGCGTTTCTCTCAAGGTGTGTTCGAAGTATTGGCGACTGGGGGCCATACTGCTCTGGGTGGTGATGACCTGGATCGTCTGATTCTGAAATGGGCTAAAAAACAGCTTAATATCGAAACCCTAGATGATGCTGAATATGCACATTTCATTACTGCTGCGCGTAAAGCTAAAGAAGCATTATCTGATGCTGACTCAGTTGAATTAAAGCTGCTTGATCAAAGCCTGACTTTAGATCGTTCGACTTTTGAAGAAATCATCAAAGTTGCTTTGGATAAAACCATCAGCGTATGTAAGCGTGTCATGCGTGATGCCAAGCTGGAACTTGATGATATTCAGAATGTGGTGCTTGTAGGTGGTTCTACCCGCTCGTACGCCGTGCAAAAAGCAGTACGTGATGTGTTTAACCAAGAGCCTCTATGCACCATTAACCCGGATGAAGTGGTTGCGATTGGTGCTTCAATTACAGCGAATCAGCTCATTGGTAACAGCAAAGATGGATCATTATTATTAGATGTGACTCCACTTTCTCTTGGTCTGGAAACCATGGGCGGTCTGGTTGAACGTCTGATTTCACGCAATACTGCGATCCCAGTCGCACGTCGCCAAGAATTTACGACGTATCAGGATGGCCAAACCGCTATGCTGATTCATGTGGTACAAGGTGAACGTGATCTGGTAGAACATTGCCGTAGCTTAGGCCGTTTTGTCCTGCATGGTATTCCTCCAATGACTGCAGGTCAGGCACGTATTGAAGTAACTTTCCAAGTGGATGCAGATGGCTTGTTGACCGTTTCTGCTAAAGAAATGACTTCAGGTGTGACTGCACAAATCGATATCAAACCATCTTATGGCTTGTCGAGTGAAGATACTGAACGTCTGCTGTTAGAAGGTTATCAGTTTGCTGAAGAAGATAAGAATCTTCGTCATTTGCAGGAAACCAAGGTGGAAGCACAACGTGAACTTGAAGCACTGGTTCAGGCATTGAAAGTAGATGCTCAATTGATGAATGAACAGCAATTGGCAGAACTGACTGCTGCGCAAGCACGACTTGAGTCCGAGCTACAAGGTACAGATATCAAAGCCATTGAATCTGCAGTAGAACAGCTTAAAATACATAGTGATGCATTTGCTGCTCTGCGCATGAATCAACATATTGATGCTGCCCTTAAAGGCACTAAACTCGACGATTGGTCAAACTCAAACTAATTTAAGGTAAAGACTATGCCACGTATTAAAGTTCTTCCACATGCGCAAATTTGCCCTGAAGGCGCTGAGTTTGAAGTTGAACAAGATGCCAATCTATGTGAAAGCATGCTGAAAAACGGAATCAAGATTGAACATGCATGTGATATGTCATGTGCATGTACTACTTGCCACGTAATTGTCCGTCGCGGTTTCGACAGCCTTGAAGAAATGAATGATGTCGAAGCTGATCTGCTCGATCGTGCTTGGGGTTTAGAGCCTGATTCCCGTCTGTCTTGCCAAGTGAAGATTGTGGATGAAGATCTGGAAGTTGAAATTCCAAAATATACCATTAATCATGCTTCAGAAAATCACTAAGATTCTGAAATCAAAAAACCACGCTTAGGCGTGGTTTTTTTATGGTCTTTATCATTTATTTAAATCATAAAAATTAGATGACTTTTGATCGTTCAGCTGCTCGAAATGCTTCTTCAGCAGACAAAGGTTCAATGACTTCATCTTCAAGTTTTAATTTCACAATTCCTTGAGAGTTGGTCAGTTGCTGTTGGGTTTGAATGCGTTTAATCATTTTTTCTAGCACATGCAGCAACTCTGGATAATCATAGTTTTGCACTTCATCCAGATTTAGCAGTAAATGGAAACCTTTATATTCATAATCAAACCAGCGCTGATATTCAACTTTCTGGAAGGCATATTTTTCCATCACTTGCCAAGTGCGAACCGGTGCCTTAATCCCTTTCAGGAAAATTGGCTTTTTAGGTGCACATAGATAGTCATTTTTGATCAGGTTATGGGTATCTTCAGAAATCAGGATTTCATCAACTTCCGCAGCACTTTGTAAGCGTGCAGCCAAATTAGCATCACGACCAACAATGGTATAGGCCATACGGTGATTGGCACCATAGTTCCCCACGTGACAATAACCGGTCGAAATCCCCATACGGATATGTAATGGCGGATAACCCATTTTAATCCAGCGTTCGCGTAGTAATTTCATTTGCTGACGCATTGAAATCGCCATTTCCAGACAATTTTTAGCATCCTGCTCTACACCATCAGAGTGCGGATCGCCAAAGAAGATCAGGATGGCATCCCCCATGAACTTATCGACCGTTGCTTCATATTTCTTGGCGATTTCAGTCATATGGCTTAAGTAGTCATTCAACAGGAAAGCCAAATCATCCGGAATCAGAGTTTCAGAAAGCTCTGTAAATCCCTGAATATCCGAAAAGAAAATCGTGAGTTTTTTACGTTTGTATTCGATCTTAGCTTCAGACTCGCCTTTCATGATGGATTGCCATAACTGCACTGGCGCATAACGGCTGAGCTGGTTAGCAAATTCCATATAACGGTTCATCTGGTCAAAATAATGATTTTTCTTTTGGGTCATATATTGCATACGACCGCTTTGATAGAAATTTCCGACACCAAAATAAGTAATCAAACAGATGAAACCTAGTACGGTGAGTTCCGTACTGGTGGGACTGAAATAGCTGGTAAACCCAAAAATGCCAATGGTAGACAGATAAAAGATCATGGTGCCAATCAGGCCAGCCAGTGACACCATCATGAACGAAATCTTGTTATTAATGGCGGTATATAGCAATGTGACCACTGCCAGTAGAGACAACACCAGATCCAGATGCACAGCTGCAAGTACAACCGATACGATAATCACATCTAGAACAAAGAAGAAATTACGTTTTAAATTATAGTCGTATTTATAAATCATCCACCGGGATAATTTCGGTGTGATCACCAAAACCAGTGCCAGAAATAACGGAACAAAAATCTGGTAATTGGTGTCCGGTTCCGTGTAGTGATAGACGATCAGAACCAGAGACAGCATGATATATCCCATCATCCGATGGAAATATTCAAACTGTTTCGGTTCCTGATGAATCCAGTCGTCTAATTGCACTCAATTACTCTCTTAAAGTCCAGAATCCTGAATGGACCATAAAATGTATGTCAACGCTTAGTCCATACGCCAGTCAAATGGCATATCCCCTTGACCGCGTAAAGCCAGCATCAAGGTTTGACGCATATGTGCCAATACTTCACTGCTATAAGGAACTGCTGGAGTACCCCATACCGGCTTAGGCCATGCCACATCGTTTTGATAACGAACCACATGATGAAAATGCAGTTGTGGCACCATATTGCCCAAAGCTGCGACATTCATTTTGTCGGCACGGAATACACGCGCTAACTGGCTAGATAACCAGCTTGATTCACGTAAAAACTGCTCTTGGTCAGCTTGGCTCAATTCATATAATTCGGTAATGCCTGGTACACGCGGAACCAGAATCAACCACGGAAATTGCATATCATTCATCAAACGACATGTTGATAAAGGAAAGTCGCCTACAAAAAACGTATCTTGAGCAAGTTGTGGATGCAAACTAAACATATCTTTATAAATGATGCAAAATTAGAATGATGGCTAATACTACCATATACAATTGCGGCTGAGTATTGTAAGCGGGCGCTTTAGGGCAATTTTGTATGAATTGTGAAGGACAAAACGGCAAACTATTAGCTTAAATAATTTCATATGAAAACAAGCTGATATTCACACTATATTTATAAAAATGAAATATAGCGTGAATATTCATATTCCATGAAATCTAAAACTATTAATTTAGCTCTTTTAATAGGCTATCCAATAAATCACTGATGAACTGGATTCTTTTTTGATAATCTTCCAGCATCACCATCACTTTTAATCGCTGACCGCCTTCCATCCTGAAATAGGTCGGATGTTTCTGCATCATCTGGATAATACTCATGGCTTGAACTGGTGTATCTGGCGCAAACTCGATATGGCCACCCTGCCCACCAATGTCAATTTTGGTAATGCCCAGCTGCTCAGCTTTAAGACGTAGCTGATGCACAGCAAATAACTGTTTCACCGGTTGCGGCGGAATGCCAAAACGGTCAATCAGTTCCATACGGATATTATCGAGTTTTTCCTGAGTATCGGTATTACTGATGCGTTTATAGAACAGCAAGCGCTGATGTACATCACCCAGATAATCGTCCGGAATCAAGGCTGGCATATGCAGGTTGATTTCCGCAGTTAAAGACAATGGCGCATCAAAATTCGGCGTTTTACCTTTTTGAATCGCTTTAGTCGCCTTTTCCAGCATTTCCATATACAGGCTATAACCGATCGCCTGCATCGAACCACTTTGCTGCTCGCCTAAAAGTTCACCTGCACCGCGAATTTCCAGATCTTCAGTGGCCAGCATAAAGCCTGCGCCCAGCGTAGAGGCACGCTGAATCGCTTCCAGCCGTTTTTCTGCATCGCCTTTCAAGGCTTTTAAGGATGGCACTAACAGATAGGCATAGGCCTGGTGATGCGAACGCCCAACCCGGCCACGCAACTGGTGTAACTGTGCAAGACCGAGCTTGTCTGCACGCTCAATAATAATGGTATTGGCATTCGGCACATCAATCCCGGTCTCGATAATAGTCGAGCACACCAAAACATTGTATTCCTTGTGATAGAACTGCTGCATCACCTGCTCCAGTTCACGCTCACGCATCTGACCATGTGCCACAATGACACGTGCTTCCGGCACCAGATTCCGGATATTTTCTGCAGCACGGTCAATGGTATCAACTTCATTATGCAGGAAATAGACCTGACCACCACGCAGTAATTCACGCAGAATCGCCTCCCGAATGGTGTCGCTGGTATGTTCCTGCACAAAAGTTTTTACAGCCAGACGGCGTGCTGGTGGCGTCGCGATAATCGACAGATCACGCATTCCGCTAAAGGCCATATTCAAGGTACGTGGAATTGGTGTTGCGGTAAGAGTCAGCATATCCACATCGGCACGCAAGGCCTTAATACGTTCTTTATCACGCACCCCGAAACGATGTTCTTCATCAACAATCATCAGCCCCAGATTATGGAACTGGACATTTTCCTGTAAAAGCTTATGGGTGCCGATGACAATATCGACTTTGCCATCTGCTAGGTCTTCAATCGTTTTGGTATGAGCTTTAGAAGAACCGAAACGGGAAAGCACTTCAATGCGTACTGGCCAATCCGCAAAACGGTCTTTAAAAGATTCATAATGCTGCTGTGCCAGCAAAGTAGTGGGTACTAATACCGCAACCTGGCGATTATTCTGTACTGCAACAAAAGCTGCCCGCATGGCGACTTCAGTCTTACCAAAGCCGACGTCACCACAGACCAGTCGATCCATTGGTTTGGCCAGTTGCATATCATATAGCGTGGCTTCAATTGCATTAGCCTGATCTGGTGTTTCTTCATAGGCAAAGCCGCTGGCAAACTGCATATACAGACTTTGATCAACCTCAAAACTGATCCCCGGTTTAGATGAACGACGTGCCTGAATATGTAATAACTCGGCTGCGACATCATGAATCTGTTCCAAAGCCTTACGTTTGGCTTTATTCCAGGCATCCGTACCCAGTTTATGTAACGGTGCTAGATCTGGATCACCGCCACTATAGCGGCTGATCAGATGCAGGTTAGTCACCGGCACATAGACTTTGGCGCCTTCAGCATAGTCCAGTTGCAGAAATTCATGATCCTGATCATCAATACTTAAAGTAATTAAGCCTGCATAACGTCCTACACCATAATCAATGTGTACCACTGGCGCACCAATGCTCAGCTCGGTCAGACTGCGGATCAGGAATTCTTCTGATACTTCCTGCTGACGCTTGCGACGACGTTGGACCACACGATGTTCGTAAAGCTGATTTTCCGAGATCACACTGATCCGATTTGTCAGAACCAGACCACGTTCCAATGGTGCACTGGTAATCGCAATCGCATGCAGAGAATCGACAAAAGCATCAAAGTTTTCTACGGTCGGAATATCGCCCAGACTTGGGCGCAGCGCATCTTTTAAGGTTTCACGACGACCGGCACTTTCAGCAACCAGTAAAACCGGATGATCGGCCGCATCAATATATTTTTTGACTTCGGTAAAGGGCTTTTCACGTTTTGGATCAACAGGCAAGCGTGGTGGTAACTGGGTATCCAGATTAATCACGCCGGCTTTCTCATCAAAAGCTTCTTGTGCCGCAATGATGCGACTAAACTGATTTAGCTGTTCTAAAAGCTGATTGGTCGGACAGAACAGTGCTTCAGGCGGCAGAATCGGCTGATCAATATTATGGCGGCGATCTTCATAACGGCGAGTTACGTCCTGCCAGAACTGTTCTAAACTCTGCTCCAACGCCTTATCTGTAATGACAATGCCATTCTTTGGTAAGTATGAAATTAAGGTACTTTGCCCTTGCATCGCTTCATGACTAAAGAATAAAGGCAGGTAGAACTCAATTCCCGGTGAAGCAATGCCATCCATTACATCCTGATAAATTGGATTTTTCTTTGGATTAGCTGTGGGGAAAAATTCTGCATAACGGTCACGGAAAGTAGCACGACCCTCCTTCAGTGGAAATTCTTGTGCAGGTAATACGGTAAATTGTTCTAGAGTTTGCGTAGTACGTTGCGTTTCCGGATCAAAAAATTTCAGGGTTTCAATTTCATCATCGAACAGGTCAATCCGGATCGGTGCATCTTGACCTGAAGCATATATATCGATAATGCTACCGCGAACTGCAAATTCGCCATGGTCATAAACGGTATCGACCAGATGATAACCAGCCTGAATCAGTTTTTTCTTTTGCTGTTCCATATCCAGCTTTTGCCCGACTCGAATATCGAAGTGTTCACCCAGCACCCATGAAGTAGGTGCAACACGCTGTGCCAATGTAGAAGCTGCCAGCAACAATACGCCGCTTTGGGGCATATTAGATAAAATTGCCAGACGTTCAGAGACGATATCCTGATGCGGTGACAGACGGTCATAAGGCAAAATTTCCCAGTCTGGAAATATGGTCGGTTTAATCCCATAAAATTCCAGTTCACTTTCCAGTTGACCCAAATGCTGGTTATTACGCGCAACAATAACAAATAGACGCGATCGTTGCTGCTTGATAATTTCTTTCAGCAATAATGCAGTAGACGAGCCTTGCAGATTGCCTAACCAGCGTTTCTCGCCTGCCTTGAGCTTGGGTAAATTAAGTTGGGAAATTTCTTGTTGGAACATGTATATAGCTTTAAAGTCTAAACAACATGAAGCTTATACTATCACGATGATCTGGTGCTATTTCGTTATTTTTATGCAGTCGTTACAGATTGACTGCACAGGATAAAATCAGCCTATGATTCAGTTATTTTTTATCACGTAAAAAGTTACGATAATAGTCATTTAACTTTTTCACAATCATTTTAAATTGCAGCAGGTTTTCTTCAGTATTTCCTAATCTTGCATTAAAACGCTGATTGGCAATTTCCAGATCAATTTTTTCATTAATGATCATTGCAGTCGAATAAAGCGCTTTTAAATCATCAAAAGTTTTCATGCGTCGGTTAGACAAATATTCCAGCCGCTCGCCCAGCTCCTCATTTAAATTAATCCCATCCACAATATAGCCGATCCCTTCTACATATTGGATATGATTCTCTTCCAGAAAAATCTGAGCCGGATCAGGTTTATTTGATTTAAATAAGTTACTGATTTTATCAAACATGCTATGCACTCAATTCATTGTGTCATTGATATAGTCTAGATGAAAATGCCCCAAACCCACAGACGGGATTTGAGGCAAATGGTTAAAATCAGTACGAGTCTATATTGGACTCATCCTTAAACTTTCAGGATACCTGTTCCCATTGATTCATCATTGGGACTTCTGAAACCAGATTTTCAAAGGCAAAAATTTCATCCAGCTGAATTTCACTTAACAAACCCAGTTCCAGCACCACTTCGGGTACAGTTTTATTTTCACGAATACATTGCTTGCCAATTTCATCACAAGTGGCATGACCTAAAAGTGGTTCCAGTAAGGTGATAATCCCGATACTGCGCATCACTGCATTTAAACAGTTCTGTTCATTGGCCTGAATCCCGGCAATACATTTTTGTTGTAGGGTCTGCATACCTTGAGTTAATAATTGGATGGATTCATTCAGAGATACTGCAATGACCGGCTCCATGACATTGAGCTGTAATTGCCCTGCTTCTGCTGCCATTGTCACAGTCAGGTCATTACCAATCACACGAAACGCAATCTGATTGACTACTTCTGGAATAACCGGATTGACCTTAGCTGGCATGATAGAAGAACCCGCCTGTAATTCTGGCAAACGGATTTCCGCTAGACCGGTACGCGGGCCAGAACTTAAAAGACGCAAGTCATTACAGATTTTGGACAACTTAACAGCCAGACGTTTCAGACTACTGGACAGAATAATAAACACGCCACAATCACTGGTCGCTTCGACATAATCTTCCGCGCCTTTTAAAGGTAAGCCAGTAATTTTCGCTAAAGTGTGTACTGCATGTTTGGCATAACCATCTGGAGTATTCACGCCGGTTCCAATGGCGGTCGCACCCAGATTCACTTCCAGCAATAACTGACGCATTTGCTCAATCAGCTTCAAGTCTTCTTTTAATAAGGTTGCAAAAGCACGGAATTCCTGTTCCAGGGTCATTGGAACCGCATCCTGTAACTGGGTACGCCCCATCTTGATCACATACTGAAACTCTGATGCCTTGCTATATAAAGTATCAATCAACGATTTTTGTACATGAAGCAGTTCATCCAGACGTGTATAAGTCGCTAGACGTAGTGCCGTGGGATAGACATCATTGGTTGATTGTGAAGTATTCACATGATCATTTGGATGCAGGATATGGTAATCGCCTTTACGATGCCCGAGCAATTCTAGTGCCCGATTTGCAATGACCTCGTTTGCATTCATATTGATAGAAGTACCGGCTCCCCCCTGATAAGGATCAAGCGGAAATGCTTCCTGCCAGTCTTGTGGTTGATGAATCAATTCATCACAGGCTTGTTGAATAGCAATACTTTGTTGTTCTGATATTTTCTGAAAATGTAAATTCGTTTGTGCTGCTGCTTTTTTAACTTGCGCCAATGCGCGAATAAAGTGTGCTTGCTGACCTACTGCCAGACCTGAGATCTGAAAATTCTCAATCGCACGCAAAGTATGAATACCATAATAGCTGTGCTGGGGAATTTGTTTTTTCCCCAATAAATCCTGTTCAATTCGACTTGATTCTATTTGCAACATATTGTCCATGTCATATTACTCTTAGCAATGATGCACCATTCAGAATGGCATTCATTCACTATGAAGAGAGGCCCTAAAAACAAATAGAAGTGATTTAAGCAGGATTTGAAACAAAATATGTCTAATTCGAGATTGTTGTTATTTTTGTAAAATTGTGTAATTAAAATACAAAAGTTCAATGAATTTAACTGTTTATTAAAATTATTTATTTTTCTTCAAAACCATGTGTAACTTTGTATTTTATAACCCTCTACTAATTCTTCATTTATATGAGAAAATTCTTAATTTACATAAAATATACACAAAAGCTGCTCAACTGTTACAGAGTGTAATTTTTAAACCATGTTTGAATCACTGCCCTGTGAATGCAGTTCAAAAATCATCCCGGATGATGATGTTCAAAATTTAAGGATACTCTGCCTATGAGCTTGCTAAACCCGACACTGATTACTTTTATGTTTTATATCGTCGCCATGATTGGGATCGGTTTATACGCCTATCGTGCGACGTCCAATTTTGATGAATATATTCTGGGTGGGCGAAGTCTGGGCAGTGTAGTGACTGCGCTTTCCGCAGGTGCTTCCGATATGAGCGGCTGGTTGCTGATGGGCTTACCCGGAGCCATCTATTTTTCCGGTCTGTCAGAAGTCTGGATTGCGATTGGCCTGATTATTGGCGCCTGGCTGAACTGGTTACTGGTAGCTGGCCGTCTGCGTGCCCATACTGAATTTCAGAACAATGCTCTGACCCTGCCTGATTATTTCACCAGCCGTTTTGCGGATAAGAAACGAATCTTACGCTTACTATCAGCCATTGTGATTCTGGTGTTCTTTGCAATTTACTGTGCTTCCGGCATGGTCGCAGGTGCGCGTCTGTTCGAAAGCCTGTTTGGCTGGGATTACACGACAGCACTTTGGCTCGGTGCAGTGGCCACGATTCTGTATGTGTGTATTGGCGGCTTCCTGGCAATCAGTTGGACCGATACCTTTCAGGCTGGCTTAATGATCTTTGCGTTGCTTATTACACCCATCATTACCTATCTGGCATTGGGTGATAACGCTCAACAGGTGGGCACCCTACTGGAAACTGCCCGTCCACATGCATCCAATATGCTGGAAGGCCTAAGTTTTGTCGCGATTATTTCTAGCTTGGCTTGGGGCTTAGGCTATTTTGGTCAGCCACATATTCTGGTGCGCTTTATGGCGGCAGATTCGGTCAAAACTATTCCTACTGCACGCCGGATCGGCATGACCTGGATGATTCTGTGTCTGGTGGGTGCAATGTCGGCGGGCTATATCGGGATTGCTTATTTTGCAGCAAATCCTGACCTTCCTGCTGCTGCAATCGTCAACCAGAATCCTGAAACCGTGTTTATGGAATTGACCAAAATCCTGTTTAACCCTTGGATTGCAGGCATCATATTAGCGGCAATTCTGGCTGCGATTATGAGTACATTGAGCTGCCAGTTACTGGTCTGCTCGACTACCCTGACTGAAGATTTATATAAGGGTTTCCTACGTAAAAATGCTTCGCAAAAAGAACTGATCTGGGTCGGTCGTGGCATGGTGATTGTGATTGCCTTGATTGCAATTTCATTGGCCATCAATCCAAACAGTAAAGTTCTGGGTCTGGTGGCTTATGCCTGGGCTGGCTTTGGCGCTGCCTTTGGTCCTTTGATCATTTTCTCACTGTTCTGGAAACGTATGACCCTCAACGGCGCGATTGTCGGAATGGTGATGGGCGCCGTGACTGTAATTGCCTGGAAAAATTATATGGGTGATACCGGTCTATATGAGATTATTCCAGGTTTTATTCTGGCAGCGCTAAGTATTGTGATTGTGAGTCTATTGGATAAAGCGCCAAACCACGATGTCGTCAATCGTTTTGAACTGGCAAAAGCCGAATATCAGAAAGAAATGGCTGAAATGAATAAATAATCTTTCTATTTCAAATTAAAAAGGGACTTTATGTCCCTTTTGTTTTGTCTGAATTTATACCTTGGCTTTAGCCGGCATTTTCAGCTTGATCTGCTGGGTTTCCTTGATCACTTCCATGACCGGATAACTACGGGTTTCCTTTACCCCCGGTAATTGCCACAAAATATCACCAGAGATTTTGCGGAATTCATCCATATTGGCACAGCGAATTTTCACTACAAAATCAAAGCCACCACTAATCATATGACATTCCACAATATCTGGAATATGCTGCACGGCCTCAGAAAACTCTTCCAGCACATTCGGTGTGGTTTTATCCAGCAGAATTTCAACAAAAACCACAAAACCATTATTCAGCATGATTGGATTAAGTCGTGCTTCATAACCGAGAATAAATCCTTCCTTGGTCAGTTTCTGCACACGAGCCAGCACCGCAGTCGGTGATAAATTCACCATTTCTGCCAGTTTAATATTGGAAATTTTCGATTCAGACTGCAGCAAATCAAGGATGCGAATATCTATTCGGTCAAGGCTTAAATAAGGGCTATTCATTAGAATTATTCTCTAAAAATGATACAAACTATAGTGAGATATTCGTCAATTATTTTGGGATTATAGATTAAAACTCATTCAACTCAAAGAACCGATTGACGCAGTACAGGAAGTCACTATGTCCACCACATTACGCCCGAATTCGCACTCGAATGCAGTGAAGCAATCGAATTACATTGCTGAATTTAAGGATAAAAACCAATATGAACAGCGCATCAATACCGCATGGCGACGCGCCGAATCCGAATGCGTGGAAACGTTGCTGGAACATAGTGAAATTTCTTCAGAACTGACAGATAAAATTCAGCGCCTGGCGTTTGATCTGGCACATTCCCTGCGCGAGCGTAAAGGCTCAGGCGGTAAAGCCGGTATCGTACAAGGACTGCTTCAGGAATTTTCGCTCTCTTCTCAGGAAGGGATTGCCTTGATGTGTCTGGCAGAAGCCTTACTACGTATTCCAGATACAGCAACCCGTGACCTGCTGATCCGCGACAAGATCAATCAGGGCAACTGGAAAGAACATCTCGGCCAAAGCCAACTGATGTTCGTGAATGCTGCAGCCTGGGGTTTGATGCTGACCGGCAAACTGATGGAAACACCACAGCAGAAAAGCTTGTCGAGTTTATTAACCGGTCTTTTAGCACGTAGTGGCCGTGGCATCATCCGTAAAGCGGTGGACGTCGCAATGCGCATGATGGGTGAGCAGTTTGTCACTGGCGAAACCATTGATGAAGCCCTGAAAAATGCAGAACGACTAGAAGATAAAGGTTTCCAATATTCTTATGACATGCTTGGTGAAGCAGCGCTGACCGATCCAGATGCGGAGCGTTATTATCAGGACTATCAAGACGCCATTCATGCTATCGGCAAGGCATCAACAGATAAGGATGTTTATAACGGTCCCGGTATTTCCATCAAACTGTCTGCACTGCATCCACGTTATCAGCGCTCGCAAATGGACCGCGTCAATGATGAACTGTATAGCAAAGTTCTGAATCTGGCAGTTCTGGCAAAAAACTATAATATCGGTCTGAATATTGATGCCGAAGAAACTGAGCGTCTGGAAATTTCCTTAGAGCTTTTAGAACGTCTTTGTTTTGAACCTGAACTCAATAACTGGAAAGGCATTGGTTTTGTGATTCAGGCCTACCAGAAACGCTGCTTCTATGTCGTGGATTACATCATTGATCTGGCTAAACGCAGCCAGAAACGCCTGATGATTCGTCTGGTGAAAGGTGCGTACTGGGATAGCGAGATCAAGAAAGCCCAGATCGAAGGTATGTCTGATTATCCGGTGTTTACCCGTAAAGTACATACTGACCTATCCTATATTGCCTGCGCACGTAAACTACTGGCAGAGCCGGACTATATTTACCCGCAATTTGCGACACATAATGCGCAGACCGTTGCCACGATTTATCAGCTCGCTAATCCAGAACGTTATTATGCTGGTCAATATGAATTCCAGTGTCTGCATGGCATGGGTGAACCACTATACGAAAATGTGGTGGGTGACAAAGCGGCTGGAAAACTCGGTGTTCCATGCCGGATCTATGCCCCAGTTGGCAACCATGAAACCCTACTGGCCTATCTGGTGCGTCGACTACTGGAAAATGGCGCGAATACCTCTTTCGTCAATCGCATTGCCGACAAGAATTTAAAAGTCGAAGACCTGATTGAGAATCCGCGTCAAACCATTTTAAAAGCAGCTCAACAGGAAAATGCCTTAGGTGCTAAACATCCGCAAATCCCTTATCCAAAAGATTTATATGGTACTTTACGATCAAATTCGTCTGGTTTGGATCTGGCCAATGACGCAGACCTGCAAGCCTTAAATGAAGTTGCAACTGACTTGGCGAATAGCCAATTCCAGGCTGCTGCAATGGGTACTGCATTTTCAGAACTAGATACTAGCAATGCTATACAGGTTATCAATCCAGCTCAGCATCAGGATGTTGTGGGCACCGTATATGAGGCAACAACTGAACAGGCAGAAATTGCCCTGACACAGGCAGTAAATGCACAAAGTTTCTGGAGCACCTTGCCAAAGGATGAACGTGCAGCCTGTCTCAATAAAGCCGCTGACCTGATGCAGGAACGTCTGTTACCACTGATGGTTCTACTGTCTCGTGAAGCCGGTAAAACTTATGCAAATGCGATTGCGGAAGTCCGTGAAGCGATTGACTTCCTACGCTACTATGCTGGCCAGATGCTGGACCTGTCTAATGATGTCCATATTCAGCCTTTAGGAACTGTACTCTGCATTAGTCCTTGGAACTTCCCTTTAGCGATTTTTAGCGGTCAAATTTCTGCAGCACTGGTTGCTGGCAATACTGTCATCGCCAAACCGGCTGAACAGACTCCATTGATTGCCGCTCAAGCCGTGCAGATTCTCTGGGAAGCAGGTATTCCGCAGGATGTCCTTCAGCTATTGCCGGGTCGTGGTGAAACCATTGGAGCTCAACTCAGCCAAGATTCACGCATCCAAGGCATCATGTTTACCGGTTCTACTGAAGTAGCAAAAATTCTACAGAAGACCGTAGCAGAACGACTGAATCAGTTTGGCGAAAGCGTCACTTTAATTGCCGAAACTGGCGGTCAAAATGCCATGATCGTAGATTCATCAGCACTTACCGAACAGGTTGTACTGGATGTAGTTAACTCAGCCTTTGATAGTGCCGGTCAACGCTGTTCTGCCCTGCGTGTACTCTGTGTGCAGGAAGACAATCTAGATACTGTGCGTAAGATGCTACAAGGAGCCATGCAACAGCTACGTGTCGGCAATCCGGTTCTACTCAAAACCGATATTGGTCCAGTGATTGATGCCGAAGCCCAGCAGAATATCCAGAAACATATTGATCAGATGCGCAGTAAAGGTCATCAAGTTCATCAGCTGATGTTTAATCAAGATGCTTCTGATCTGGCTCAAGGGACTTTTATTCCACCGACCTTGATTGAACTGCCGAATTTGAATGATCTAGAACGTGAAGTTTTTGGTCCAGTGTTGCATCTGATTAGCTATAAAGCTGGTGAACTGTCACAGTTATTGGATCAGATCAACAGCAAAGGTTATGGCCTGACCATGGGACTACATACCAGGATCGATGAAACCATGCAGACCGTGATTTCAAAAGCGCACGTCGGCAACCTGTATATCAACCGCAATATTGTCGGTGCTGTGGTGGGTGTACAGCCCTTTGGCGGAGAAGGCCTGTCTGGGACTGGTCCGAAAGCCGGTGGTCCACTTTATATCTACCGTTTAATGCATCAGGTGTCTGAGAAGAAGCTGGCTCAGCCTTATGCAATGCAGCCTGCCCAAGTTTCCCTTGAAAATCCGGTAATGCAGGACTTTAAGGCTTGGGTAAACAAGACTTTCCCAAGAGTTTCGTTGAAGGCCCCAGCTCAGATTGCAACGAGACATAGCTTTAGCCTGCAAGGTCCAACGGGTGAGGAAAACCAGTACATGATCCTGCCGCGTGAGAGTGTGCTCTCTCTAGCAGACAATGATGTAGATCAGATTCAGCAAATCTTGGCAATTTTATCGGTCGGTAGCCGCCCGGCTGTACTGGCAGACAATACTTTTATACTCAAGTATCTGCAAAGCATGCCCGCGAGTGTGGTGAAAGCTATTAAAGTTATCAAAGATATTGAATCAGGTGATTTTGAGGCTGTACTGCATCATGGCGAGACCACTGCATTGATGGATTTGCAGCAACGTATTGCAAGACGACAAGGAGCTATTGTAGGTATCACGCATTTAAGCTCTGGAAATTATGATATTCCAGTGGAGCGTTTCGTGATTGAACGTGCAATCAGTATCAATACCGCAGCTGCAGGTGGCAATGCCAGTCTCATGACCATGTCAGGCCTATAAACAGCTTTAGTACTTAAATTATTTTAATTCCTTTCCTCTTACGGCCAAATCTCTCCCCTTTGAAGATTTGGCCTTTTTTTAACAGCTTTTCCAGCCTGTTTCCCTGAATAGCCTTAGGCAGAACAGCAAATTTTTGCTACCATCTTGGCTTTCAAAATATTTGCGATTTTTTACTGCATATGACCTCATCTTATCAGCAACAACTGGATGCCAAAGTTGAACGCATTAGCGCGCAATTTGCCGAATATCAACCACCTGCCCTTGAAGTATTTGAGTCGCCTGAACAGTACTATCGCATGCGTGCTGAATTCCGGATCTGGCATACTGAAGATGACCTGTTCTATGCCATGTTTGAACGTGATGAGAACAATAACAAGAAAGTGATCCGTATTGATGAATTCCCTGTGGCTGACCGCAGTATTAATGACTTAATGCCGCAATTGCTAGAAGCCTTCAAAGCCGATGCAACTCTAGGCCACCGCCTATTTGAAGTCCACTTTCTAGCAACACTAAAAGGTGAAGTACTGGTTTCCCTGATCTATCACCGTAAACTGGATGAAAGCTGGGAACCTGCAGCTAAAGCACTGGCTGAAAAATTGAAGATCAAGCTGATTGGTCGTAGCCGTGGCCAGAAATTTGTCTTGAGCGATGAGTTTGTCGTAGAAGAACTCACTGTATTTGACCGTAAATATCAGTACAAACAGATCGAAAGCAGCTTCACCCAGCCGAATGCGCAAGTCTGCCAGAAAATGCTGGAATGGGCATGTAATGCCGCGCAGCAATCTGACAAAGATCTGTTAGAGCTGTATTGTGGCAATGGTAACTTTACCCTGCCATTGTCTACCCGTTTCCGTCGTGCATTGGCAACTGAATTGGCCAAGTCATCTGTGTATGCGGCTGAATGGAATATCGAGCAGAACGGTATCGAGAATATTCAGGTGGCGCGTCTGTCCGCTGAAGAATTTACGCAAGCTTTTAATGGTGAACGTACTTTCCGCCGTCTGCAAGAAGCCAATATCGATCTGTCAACTTATGACTTCGATACGGTATTTGTCGATCCACCACGGGCAGGGATTGATAATGAAACACTGAAACTGTTGCAACGCTTTGAACGAATTATTTACATTTCTTGCAATCCAGACACATTATATGACAATCTGAAACAACTTTCCCAAACCCATAAAATTACCAAGTTTGCCCTGTTCGATCAGTTCCCTTATACCCACCATGTAGAGTCTGGAGTACTGCTGGAAAAAGGCTAAAAATATTGTTTCAATTTATTTTTTTGTTACATAAATGGAGCTTTTGTTAGCTCCATTTTTTATATATAAAATTAGTAACTTACCTATGAATTATCTTGTTTCAATCAAATAATATCGTTCAAAATGTCTTCTGCAATCGAAAATTTGAAATACTGACTGCTGCTTTTATCACATAGGTCCTATTGCTTTATTTATTAAATTGGATATATTTCACCCTATGTTAGGTTGTGTATGAAGGCTCTATGAGTTTCTGGCAGAAGTTGTTTTCAGATGAACAACAAAATGAACACAAGAACCAGATTGCTTGTGTTGAAAATGATTGCTCTTGCAAGACAAATGAACAGCTCCTTGAAGCACTGTCTAAAGCAACTGATGAAGATATCATTATCGGAATCAAAAAAGTTCTAGCTTCTCGCGGTTATAGCCGTAAAGAACTCAATGAACTTCAGCACCTGCCGCTGCAATAAGCAGCTTAGGTCTTGATAAAAAGCATTTGCATACGCAAATGCTTTTTTTATATCTATCATTTGGATTTTTGCCTACCCTTCTTTGCTTTTAATCAGGTGGAACCTACTCCTTCTATCTAAACCTAAGTGTCTATATCTTTATTTCTTTTCAAATATGCAGATAAATGACTTTTCATATTTGCTTAGGCTATTTAGACATTATAGTTTAAGATCTGCCTCAATCAGTTCACATACAGCATTTATAAAGTTCGAAAAATTTAAAGATGACTGTCTAGACAACGAATTCTGGATAGAATTGAACCCTAAAACATCGATTAATTCACAAAAAAACAGTACACTTGCTGTTTAAAATACACTTGTTATTAAATGGCTTAATCTTTACATGCAGCGAACTAAACGGTTTCCCATAGGTGCGCATCTTATGGTTAAACATTTCGGTTATACTCATCACGGGATTTATGCCGGGCGTGGTCGTGTCATCCACTATTCTGGTTTTGCACATTTATTTAAGAAGCATCCAATTGAAATCACCTCAATTGAGAAATTCAGCAATGGCAAACCGATTCAGATCCAGTATTATGCTTCAGCAAAATATAAAGGCCGTAAAGTGGTTCGCCGTATGCGTTCCAGAATGCATGAAAATAACTATCACCTGATTATTAATAATTGTGAGCATCTCTGTACCTGGGCAATCACTGGTGTAGAAAGCAGCCCACAAGTCATTCAGATGATGAATCGCCTGACGACGATCGGTTATATCAGCTCCATGATGAGCTTTATGAATAGCCTTTTCCTGACCTTGACGACCACCTGTTTCGCTCTAGCTCTCTATATCAAGAAAAAGCTACGTGACAAGGCCAAACAACGTTTAGAGCAATATCGTGAGCTACATAAGCAGGTTAAAAACAATAGCCCAGATCTTGGCAATCATTTAAAACATCGCTAGGGTCATAGTTTCTTGCTTTTAAAATTTTTAAGCCAGCCACTCAAAAATAATTTAAAAATAAGATGATTTTCATTTAATTTATTTAATGATTAGCTTTTCAATAAAATCAGTTTAAACCTAAGTTAAATAAGCTTTTTTAGCTTTAATCGCTTCAGGTAATTCTTGTCCTAAAGAACTCAGGGTTTCACGTTCGATCAATCTTACAATAGAGTCTAAAGGCAGATCATTATCCTGAAATCCAAAAGGCTCTTCCAGTTCCGCACTCAGTTCATCTAACCCTAACAGCATATAGGCAATCAGGCCGACTAGAATCGGAGTCCATAAACCAAGACTGGCTTCCAGACTAAATGGCAGGATAAAACAGAAAGAATAAACAGCACGATGCAACAGCACCGAATAGGAAAATGGTAACGGCGTCGACAGGATCCGGTCACAACCCGCCTGTATATCGCCTAAAGCCACTGTATGCTGATTCAGATTGTTATAAATAATGTCTGTAATCTTGCCTTGTTTATAGAGCAGAACCAAATCTTTCTGGATTTGTTCCAGTACCCATTGTGATGCATTGATATGCGTGGGCAATTGATCAAATGCAGCAACTTCAAAATTAGTGTGGGCC
Organism: Acinetobacter sp. GFQ9D191M; assembly: GCF_011174875.1. Taxonomy (NCBI): domain Bacteria; kingdom Pseudomonadati; phylum Pseudomonadota; class Gammaproteobacteria; order Moraxellales; family Moraxellaceae; genus Acinetobacter; species Acinetobacter sp. GFQ9D191M. The sequence continues at coordinate 52,130 of NZ_JAALGV010000067.1, read as the reverse complement.
TGGTAATGCTGAATACTTTGCTGCTTCTGTCTCAAACGGTCACGTAATAAATGAGTAAACAGCATCATTCGATACAACAGGATTTCACGTGACTGATCATCAAGGACATAGCTATCACGGCATAAATGACGTGTCGTAGCAATCAGCGCTCCCCACAGCTTGCGCCCTTCCCACCAACGGTCATAACAGGCGGTGTTACGAAAGCTGAGAAAAATCGACAGAATCACCCCGAAGATGGTAAAGCCTATGGCCGGCACTGCAGGAAAGCTAAAAAAATGCGCCTGACGCAGATAGACCAGCAAGCCTGAAAGAAAAATTACCAGCCCCAAGGCAGGCAGAACTTTAGGCAAAATTGTGCCATGCCATGCAAACAGCAGACTAAAGCTATTACTTTTATCACGAACAATCATTCATTCTTTCCTACCAGGATTGAAAAAGCCCAACCGGAGTTGGGCTTTTTAGGGATTTAGCTTAAATTATTTGCCAGGTTTAAAGCTGTCTTTCAAATCTAGAATACGGTTGAACACTGGTTTGTCACTTGAATGATCATATTGATCCGCTACGAAATAGCCTTCACGTTCAAACTGGAAACGATCTTCCGGTTTTGCCTCAGCCAGCGCAGGCTCAATAACTGCTTGAACCACTTTCAATGATTCAGGGTTCAGATTCGCCAGGAAGTCATCACCAGTTTCTGGATCAGATTCAGTGAACAGACGATCGTAAATGCGAACTTCGGCAGGAATACCTTTGGTTGCAGATACCCAGTGAACTACACCTTTTACTTTACGGCCTTCAGGATTTTTACCTAAAGTTTCAGGATCGATTGAGCATTTCAATTCAACCACTTCACCGTTCGCATCTTTAATCACTTCATCACATTTGATGACATAAGCATGACGAAGACGCACTTCACCACCCGGGATTAGGCGTTTGAAGCCTTTAGGTGGCTCTTCTTCAAAGTCTTTATGGTCGATATAGATTTCTGAAGTGAGCGGAATAATACGTTCGCCCATATCTACGTTTGGATGACGTGAATGAGTCAGATCCATATCCGCTGGCAAATTGGTTAAAGTCACTTTCAGTGGATTCAATACTGCCATACCGCGAGCTGCAGTATTTTCTAAAGATTGACGGATGCAATATTCAAGCATTGCTACATCAACGATACTGCCATCGACTTTAGATACTCCTACACGCTTACAGAAATCACGCAGACCTTCAGGCGTGAAACCACGACGGCGCATACCGACAACAGTCGGCATACGTGGATCATCCCACCCGTTAACATAACCGCCTTCAACCAGCTTGCGCAGCTTACGTTTAGAAGTGATGGTGTAATCAACATTCAGACGGCTAGATTCGTACTGACGTGGAACTGATGGCGATTTAACTTTTTCCACCATCCAGTCATAGAATGGACGGTGATCTTGGAATTCCAGTGTACAAAGTGAGTGCGTAATGCCTTCAATCGCATCTGATAATGGATGCGCATAGTCGTACATTGGATAAATTTTCCATTTATCGCCAGTCTGGTGATGTGCAGAATGCAGAATACGATACAGGATTGGATCACGCATATGCACATTTGGCGAGTTCATATCTATCTTGGCACGCAATACCGCTTCGCCTTCAGCATATTCACCAGTGCGCATTTTCTCGAAACGCTCAAGGTTTTCTTCCACAGTCGCATCGCGTTGTGGCGAGTTTTTACCTGGCTCTACAAAGTTACCGCGGTTCAGCTTGATCTCTTCCGGAGTTTGCAGATCCACATAGGCATCGCCCTGTTCAATCAGTTGAATTGCCCATGCATATAACTGATCAAAATAGCTTGATGCATAGCGTGGCTCACCATTCCACTGAAAGCCCAGCCATTTCACATCATTGGCAATACCATCCACATATTCCTGCTCTTCTGCATCTGGGTTGGTATCATCAAAACGCAGGTTGCACAGGCCACCAAATTCTTCAGCAATACCAAAGTTCAGGCAGATTGCTTTTACATGACCAATATGCAAATAACCATTTGGTTCAGGCGGGAAACGGGTGACCACTTGCTGGGTACGGCCAGCTGCTAGATCGTCAGTAATCACCTGACGTACAAAGTCTAAGCCTGGTTGTTGTTCCTGCTGCTGCGCTGAATCGACTGCATTCTTATTTTGGGTCGGGTTGTCGGGCAGAGACGTCACAACATCATTTGGCTTCATGATTAATCATTCACTTCTAAAGTTAAAAAGGGATTAATGAATATGCAGTAGCTCACGCGGTCTAACTGTATTCACTAAATAAAGGTTCTTTAGTTTAACTATAGGTGAATGATCTCTCAACCGTTAACTTAGGTATTTGATTTCAATTCGTTCATTTTCAAATTGGAAAATACAATAGCTTACCAAATCGTAAAATATCCGCTTTTGACTGAGCCAGCAGATCAGTGCATGCTCTTAGGGTCAGACAAGCTTTATGAAGACGCATGATCTAGAAGAAATGACTTTGTAAATCAATGCATAAATAAGATACGATTTTTATGTTTTTAACAAAGAAAATTATGTTTTTGCTTGCCTTGTCGATTGTAGTTTGCTTATGCTTCCTTCATTCAGAAAAAACCATGGCATTAGTCCATGATTAGGAGATTACACAATGAGTTTTCCTCAAGTCGAATTAAACACCAATAAAGGTCGTATTGTTCTTGAATTAAACGCTGAAAAAGCACCTAAAACAGTAGCTAACTTCTTGCAATATGTACGTGACGGTTTTTATGACGGCGTAATTTTCCACCGCGTTATTGATGGTTTCATGATCCAGGGCGGCGGCATGGATGAAAACTTCAAAGAAAAAGCAACACGTGATGCGATTGAAAACGAAGCTGACAACGGTTTAAGCAACGATGTAGGCACCATTGCAATGGCACGTACTCAAGCACCTCACTCTGCTTCTGCTCAGTTCTTCATTAACGTGAAAAACAACTCTTTCCTTAACCACACTGGTAAAACTGCACAAGGTTGGGGTTATGCCGTATTTGGTAAAGTAGTTGAAGGCATGGACGTTGTTGATGCAATCAAAGGCGTTCGCACTGGTAACCGTGGCTACCACGCTGACGTTCCTCTAGAGAACGTTGTGATCGAATCTGCAAAAATCATTTCTGAGTAATTTTAAATCCTCCCTAACCCTCCTTTAATAAAGGAGGGAACCACCATTTTTAAAGATGGTTTTTCTCCTCCCTGAGTAAGTTTTAAAGCACTGCTTTTAAAACGAAACGCAAGAAAGGGAGGTCGGGAGGGATTAAAAAATAAGGAAAAGATTCGTGACCTATCTGTTTATCTCAGATTTACATTTGTCACCTGATCACCCTCGACTCGTTCGGGGGTTTTTAGATTTATTGGCAGCTTATCAGCATAAAAATACCCAACTGTATATTTTGGGCGACTGGTTCAATGCCTGGATTGGAGATGACTACACTGCTCCCTGGCTGGATGAAATCGTCAGTGCTTTAAAACAGTTTAACCAGGCCGGCAATCAGATCTATTTTCTCATCGGTAACCGTGACTTTGCCTTAGGCCAAGATTTTCTGAATCAATTTTCCGGACAGCTTTTACCTGAAATGACCAGTTTAAATATCGGTTCGATCCGATACCGGATCGAACATGGCGATGCACTCTGTACCGATGATGTGTCCTATCAACGTTTCAGAAAAATCATCCGTCATCCCTGGATGTTAGGTTTTTTAAGAAAAATGCCTCTTAGCTTTCGAGCCAGACTCGCCAACGGTTTCCGCAAGAAAAGCCATGAAGCACAGCAATTGAAAAGCTATGAGGTTATGGATGTAAACCCATCTGCGGTAGAAGCAGCACTCAAAGAAGCAGATGTGCTGATTCATGGACATACTCACCGCGCTGCAATCCATGATGTAAATGGTAAAAAAAGAATTGTTTTAGGAGATTGGAAAGCTGATTATGCTGAGATTTTAGAGCTGGGCAGCTCGGATATTGATATTCATAACATTCAGCTAAAAATCTGGTATTACCCATAAAAAAAGCAACTGCGAGTAGTTGCTTTTTATATTTTATTTAACTTAAACGGTATAACTGGTTAAAACCAGTATAGAAACTTTTACCATCCAGATTAAATGGATATTGTTCACCATTTTCAAGTTCAATCATCTTGCCCACATTGACCATAATCATACCATTGATGGTATTTTGCTGACGTTGCATTGGTACAACTTTGACTTGAATTTCACAACCATTAATGGCGGTCGCGATAGACCATGTATTTAAATTTTTCAAAATATTCACTCATAATATGAGCTTTTTGTGATTAAACAAGGAGAGCTATAGACTAAAAATAAATCTTATTTCTGGGTTTGCTAGAGTTTTTTTAACAGGAAAACCTGTCTTTCGTGTATCACAATCAGCTAAAAATAAACCAGCGAAAACAGTATTCGCTTTAAAGTAATTATCTTATAACTCTTTTTTGACCAAATAGCAAAATTACATTGTAATGACATATGTCAAGAGTAGTATTTTTCAGATGCTTTTTCGCCTATCTGAATGTCCAGTAAAGAAGTATTTCAACATATAAAACAAACCGATCAACATCATGATACTAAAGCCAGAGATCAAATCACCTGAATCAAGAAAGTTTAAAACTGCCAGATATCCACTAAGCAATGTATAAGTCAGCATTAAAGACGAATAAGATACGTTGCCCTAAATGATAACGTTGTTGTTTTTTTGCTCATGGATCTGTTTTTGCTGCTCAAAAAATATATCAATTTCTTCTGGTTTCATTTTACAATCCCACCCATCTTATTTTTTAAACTACTATAGCTAAAGTAAATAAAAAAGCTCTGACAAATCAGAGCTTTTATAAAATATCTTCTATGTAAGTAATCAATATTGAGAAACCACAATTTACGACTCTCTGATATTTTTATAATCAATAACCGCCTTCTGACTTGATGACTTCAGCATCAGGTTTATATTTCGCCAAAAGTTCACGAAGCGAATTCATCAGAACACTGGTATCAACCCCTACTGCAACGAACTCAGTTCCAAGCGCCAGATATTTCTGGGTAGCTTCATGCTGAGTCGATAAAATCCCAGCAGCCTTACCTGATGCACGAATCCGCTGAATAGCGTCTACTACTGCTTTTTGTACTTCAGGATGGTTCGGATTCCCCTGATAACCCATAGTCGCTGAAAGATCTACCGCCCCAATAAATACACCATCAATCCCCTCAATCTTGAGGATTTCATCCAGATTTTCCAGACCTGTCACCGATTCAATCTGAATTAACAAACAGATATTTTCATGAGCAGTCTGATAATAATTCGGGATACTGTTCCAGCGTGTCGCACGTGCCAGCGCAGCACCCACACCACGAATTCCTTCCGGTGGATAACGGACTGCTTTGACCATTAATTCGGCCTGCTCCACAGTTTCTACCATAGGAATCAATAAGGTCTGTGCGCCAATATCGAGTAACTGCTTGATCAGTTGTACACTGCCGATTGGTGGGCGTACTACAGCTTGAGATGGATAAGCAGCGATACTCTGTAATTGAGAGAGCGTTGTTCTTAAATCGCTTGGGGCATGCTCACCATCAATCAAGAGCCAGTCATAGCCCGCATTTGCCGCAATTTCTGTTCCATACGCGTCAGCCAGTCCGACCCACAAGCCAATTTGCTGCTGCGTCTTTAATTTACGTTTAAAGTAATTGGTATATTGCATCGGCCCACCTATCTTGCATGCTATTGCCTGAAGTTCTTATTAAACTCCTGTTACCAGAAACTGCCAATATACAAAAGCTTGCTTTTTATCTGATTTAACTCTTAGTTTTTCATAAAATTTCACTCAAGATTATATAAATATAAACTTTGCCGATGATGTTTTTATTGTAATAATCTTTTGATCAGAAAAATCTAGATGCCTAAAGCATATTTCTAAACGCCTTATCAAAAGATTGGAGTCCATCAATGGATTTACTCAAGATCGCTCAAACCCGTTATACCACTAAAGCTTATGACCCTAACAAGAAGGTTCCAGCAGAACAATTTGAACGTTTATTAGAAATCTTACGCCTGACGCCATCTTCGATTAACATTCAGCCTTGGCATTTTTTTATTGCCGACAATGATGCCGCTAAACAGCGTATTGCCAAAGCACTAGTTGGAACTTATGCCTACAATGCTCCCAAAGTGCTGGACTCTTCACATACCATTTTATTTTGTACCAAAGCCGATATTGACGAGTTACATCTGGACAATCTGTTAAATCGTGATGATCTCAGTGGTCGTTTTAAAGATGAGAGCGCCAAAGAAGGTCAAAAGAATACCCGTACCGGCTATGTACATTATTATCGTAATGAAAAAGGTGATATTCAGCGCTGGGCAGAAAACCAGACCTTTATCGCGCTGGGACAAATTCTATTAGCTGCAGGAAGTGAAGGGATTGATGCCACTCCGATCGGTGGTTTTGATGAAGACATTCTGAGTGAGGAATTACAGTTAGCTGAACAGGGCCTGATTCCATCAGTACTGCTTACTTTAGGTTATCGCAGTGAAAATGATTTCAATGCCAAATTACCGAAATCCCGTCTGCAAGCTGAAGATATTTTCACCAAACTGTAAGCATTTTATGTTATAAAAGGGGTCTAGTGCCCCTTTTCTTGTCAATTTGGGCCTAATTTTTGCTTTATTCTCCAAACATCCAACTAGAATAACAATTAGAGGTACCCATGTCTGTTTTACCATCCAGCTCTTTAAAATTCGAATGCAAACACTGCGATAAGATCTATTTACATCACTATGCTAATGCCCAGCATCGTTATCCGCATTGTCCAGACTGCAAACAGGCAGGCTTATTGCTTGGACGGGCTGAAAAAGAAGACCTGTTACGTTATCCGCTTGAATTTGCATCTTCCTATGTTAAACAGACATTGCATATGCTAGGCAAACAACACTAATCACACCTAGAATCAACCCGATCACACTTGCAGGTTTGAGTCGTTCTTTAAAGATGAGCAATCCTGCAATCACACCAAAAATCACCACCAGAATATTCATGCCCGCAAATACAATCGCTGGCGTATCTTTGAGCATCATGTGTGCTTTGACGTAAAAAGCAATATTGGCAAAGTTCAACGCACCCAATAACAGACCGAAACCAATATCCTTGCCAGAACCCAGATGACGATATTGCAGCAGCAGATAGATCATCGACAGAATCATGGCGCAGATAAACATCAAGTTCAGTGCCACAGCAAATTGTAGACCAAGGCTGGTGGTATATTTCAACAAGACATCAATCAGTGCATAACCAAACCACACCAGACCCAGAAAAAACATTCCCTGCCGGGAGCTTTCTGATGCCTGACGGTGTGAGAATAGAATGCACAGTACGGAACTTATGCCTAAGACAATACCCAGCATCTTGAGCTGGTTAAATTGTTCCTGAAAAATGAAATAAGCAGCGGCCAGTGATAGTACAACCGATAATCGCTGGGCAATTTCAGTTTTTAAGATTCCTGCTGTCTGTAATGACTTGGCCAGAAATAGAAATACGCTCGGCAATAAAACGCCAAGCGCCAGAATCAGTAGCCATGGAGTCTGACTCATGGAAATATGCTGGATGTCTGGCTTGAACCAGAAAAAACACAATACGCTGGCTGTGACATAATTCCAGCTAATCATGTGGATGGGGCTCAAGCCTCTATTTTTAGCAATTTTTAAGAGTATCGAGACTGCAACACTACATAATGCTGCAATAAAAATCAGTTCCATATGCTGCTCTTATTCTTCATCTTTATTTAAATATAAAAAAGCCCACATTCGCTGTGGGCTCTTCTTATAAATTATTCACAAGGAATTATTTATAACGCTCAACCATTTTCTCTAAAGAGATTGGGCGAATCTTGTCTGCATTACCTGCAGTACCAAATGCTTCATAACGGTCGATACAGATTTGCTTCATTGCATCTACAGTTGCGCTGAAGAATTTACGTGGATCGAATTCGCTTGGTTTTTCAGCCATCATACGGCGCATTGCACCTGTAGACGCTAAACGCAAGTCAGTATCGATGTTGATTTTACGAACACCGTGTTTGATCGCTTCAACCAGTTGCTCAACAGGAACACCATAAGTTTCTTTGATGTCGCCGCCATACTGGTTAATCACAGCCAGCCATTCTTGTGGCACAGAGCTAGAACCATGCATTACAAGGTGAGTATTTGGCAGTGCTTCATGAATTTCTTTAATGCGGTCAATTGCAAGAATATCGCCTGTAGGTGGACGAGTAAACTTGTACGCACCGTGTGAAGTACCTACTGCAATAGCTAATGCGTCAACATTGGTATCCGCAACGAATTGACGAGCTTCTTCAACTGAAGTTAGCAGTTGAGAATGGTCAAGTACGCCTTCAGCACCTACGCCATCTTCTTCGCCTGCCATACCTGTTTCAAGGCTACCCAGACAGCCGATTTCACCTTCTACTGAAACGCCACATGCGTGTGCCATTTGTACAGTACGGCGAGTCACATCAACGTTGTATTCGTATGAAGTCGGTGTTTTACCATCTTCACCCAGTGAGCCGTCCATCATGACTGAAGTAAAGCCTAACTGGATTGAACGTTGACATACGTCAGGGCTAGTACCATGATCCTGGTGCATTACCACTGGAATATGTGGCCATTCTTCAACTGCAGCCAAGATAAGGTGACGTAAGAATGGTGCACCTGCATATTTGCGAGCACCTGCAGATGCCTGCACGATTACAGGTGAATTCGTTGCATCTGCTGCGAGCATGATTGCGCGCATTTGTTCTAAGTTGTTTACGTTAAACGCTGGTACGCCGTAAGCATGTTCGCCGGCGTGATCCAAGAGCTGGCGCATCGAAATAAGAGCCATAATATCCTCCCAGGTAATGGGCCATATTCTACATGTTCAACTATTGCAATACAGCCAAAAAATACAATATTTTATAAAAAATCCCTGCAAAAGCAGGGATTTTTACTTGCATAGTCTGAGTTATGGTGTCATAGGCTCGGAAGCGCCTGATACAGATTGATCTACAGTCGCAGCATCTGCAGGTGCATTGGCAATTTCAGCTGGAACATCTGTATTTTTTTCATCCAGAACCGGTTTATCAATTGCATCAATTGCGGCCTGCTGTTCCGGACTAATGAACTCTTCATTTACAGCTGTTGTATTTTCTACGTCCTCGGCTGGTGTATTTTCCTGCTGGGTACAGGCAGTAAACATAAAAGATGCTGCCAGCAATGCAGCTAAAGTGAGGTGCTGTTTCATCAAAAGATCTCATCTCCATACTCTATTGTCTGCATCTTATGACAGCTTTATTGCACTTTAATGAATCAGTGATGAACAGATCTGGAATAAATAAGCGATAAAAATAAAAAAGCTGGCATCAAGCCAGCTTTTTACATTAGGACATGCGATTAAGCACGTTCTAACAATACCGCAACTGCAGGAAGTGTTTTGCCTTCAACGAATTCAAGGAATGCACCGCCACCAGTCGAGATGTAGCCAATTTTGTCAGCAACTTCGTATTTGTCGATTGCAGCTAAAGTATCGCCACCACCAGCAATCGAGAAGCCTTCAGATTCAGCAATTGCTAAAGACAGTGCTTTAGTACCTTCACCGAACTGATCTACTTCGAATACGCCGACTGGACCATTCCAAAGGATGGTTTTAGATGTTTTCAGGATTTCAGCAAATGCTTTTGCAGTTTCTGGACCAACGTCAAGGATCATGTCATTATCAGCAACATCTTCAACTTTCTTCACAGTCGCTTTAGCCGCAGCCAACGAACCCAGGAAGTCATCAAAGTTAATATCAGATGCATCAGCAACCACAACGTCAGTTGGAAGTGGAACTGAAACTTTTGCTGCAATGGCTTTCGCTGTATCGATCAGATCATTTTCACATAGTGATTTACCTACATTATAACCAGCAGCTGCAAGGAACGTATTTGCTATACCACCACCAACAATCAATTGATCACAGATATCAGATAATGAAGTCAAAACATCAAGCTTGGTAGAAACCTTAGAACCTGCAACGATCGCAACCATTGGTTTTTCAGGCGTTTTCAATGCACGGCCAAGAGCATCTAGCTCAGCTGCCAATAAAGGACCTGCTGCTGCTACTTTAGCTAAACGAGCGACACCTTCAGTTGATGCTTCTGCACGGTGTGCAGTACCAAATGCATCCATCACAAATACGTCACAAAGCGCTGCATATTTTGCTGCAAGTTCAGGATTGTTTTTCTTTTCACCTACGTTGAAGCGGCAGTTTTCCAGTAAAACAACTTGACCCGGCTGAACTTCAACACCATCCAGATAGTCTGTGAAAAGTTTTACTTCCTGACCCAATGCTTCAGTCAGATAAGCTGCTACAGGCGCAAGAGACTGTTCAGCCTTCGGCTCACCTTCAACTGGACGACCAAGGTGTGAATACACCATGACAGCCGCGCCCTTTTCTACTGCAGCTTTAATTGTTGGTAATGCAGCACGTAGACGCGCATCGCTAGTGATTACACCATTTTTAACCGGTACATTTAAATCTTCACGGATCAGAACACGTTTACCCGTCAGGTCAAGGTCAGTCATACGCTGAAAGTTCATTGTAGAGCTCTCTTTATAGATATTAAAAACGAGGCGATTTTAAATGATTATGCAGAAAAAGGTTAGCATCTTTTGCAGAAAACATTATGAATGCCAAAGTTTTGTTATGATAGAAAAAAGCTTCTTCCAGATTCAGTACCTATGTCGATACATCCTGATCCTAATCTTAACCGTCTTAATGTTCTGGGCGAGCCTTTGGCGAGCTGTTGTTTTGATCCCATTACTGGGTATTTCCGTAATGGCTTTTGCCATACCGCACCTACCGATCTGGGACAGCACACTGTCTGTGCACAGATGACCTCTGAATTTCTGAATTTTTCCCAGAAAGTGGGCAATGACCTGATTACACCATTACCAGAACTGGGATTTCCTGGACTGCAACCTGGTGATTTCTGGTGTATCTGCGTTACACGCTGGGTAGAAGCTTATGAAGCTGGACAAGCGCCACCGATCAAGCTGCAAGCCTGTCACAAAGCTGTCCTTGCTTACGTTCCTCTCCATATTTTAGAAGAATACGCTGTCTAATGAATACCGCAAAAATCATCTTGGCTTCTTCAAGCCAGACCCGTAAAGAACTGATGAACCGTCTACGTCTTGATTACGTATCGGTCGTCCCGGACATAGATGAATCACCCCAAGGTGAAAATCATGCGGATGAATTAGCCAAACGCCTGGCTTTTGAAAAAGCTCGTCATATCGCTGAGCTACATCCTGATGCGATTGTAATTGGTTCTGATCAGGTAGCCTGGCGTGAAGGCGCACCAGATATCTTTATGGGTAAGCCTTTAACAATAGAAAAGGCCATTCGCCAGCTGCAGGCCAATTCGGACAAGATTGTGTATTTCAGTACAGCGCTCAGCGTTCAGCAGAAATCTACCGGTTTTGAACGTACGCTGGTAGAACATTACAAAGTCAAATTCCGCAAACTGTCTCAAGCGGAAATTGAGCGTTATGTAGAGATCGAACAGCCGCTGCATTGTGCCGGTAGTTTTAAATGTGAAAGCCTTGGGATTAGTCTGTTTGAAACCATGATCGGTCAGGATCAAACTACCCTGATGGGTATGCCAATGATTCAGCTATGTAATATTCTTCGTGAGCTAAAGATTTTAGTTCCTTAATCTCCTTTATTTTAGGCTTTATTTATGTCCCTACCTCTAGACGTTTTAGGCGGTATTACCGCTGAACAATTCCTTGCCGAATACTGGCAAAAAAAACCGCTGCTGGTACGTAATGCCATGCCTGAAATCGCAGGCCTGCTAGAGCCTGATGATGTGATGGAGCTAGCACTTGAAGAAAATGTCACTGCACGTCTGATCAAGCAGAAAGATCGTGATCCAAATCAGTGGTCGGTCAAGACATCTCCTTTATTAAAAGCTGACTTCCAGAAGATGCCTAAGCTTTGGACTTTACTGGTTCAGGCTGTGGATCACTATTCTTTCGACCTGTCTGAACTCTGGAAAAAGTTTGCCTTTATCCCTCAATGGCGTCGTGATGACATCATGGTGTCTTATGCACCTCAAGGCGGTTCAGTCGGTCAACATTTCGACTTTTATGATGTTTTTCTGGTTCAAGGCTATGGTCATCGCCGCTGGCAACTGGGGCAAATGTGTGATGCTGAGACCGAACTTGTACCGGGGCAGCCATTAAAATTATTGCCAGAAATGGATGTGAATTTTGATGAAGTCCTTGCACCCGGTGATTTGCTGTATATTCCACCCGGTCTGTCTCATTACGGCGTAGCAGAAGATGACTGTCTGACTTTCTCTTTTGGTTTCCGTATGCCAAATGTCAGTGACATGATGGACCGTGTAGGCGATAAATTTTCGGAAAATGAAGTCTTACGCAATCCATTGACTGACATCATTCGCGATCATATCAGTGCTGCGGGTGAAGTCACAGGCAATGAACTTGAATATCTGAAAGGCAAAATCATGGAGCAGTTGCATAACTCCAATGTGCTTGAAGATGCCATCATGAGCCTGATGTCAGAACCAAAATATGAAGAGAATATTCCGGAAGCTGAAGAAATTGGTACAGGTGATCTGGAAGAAGCACTTGATCAGGGCTATAGCCTGATGCTTGAACCCGCTTCACGCTTACTCTATACAGAAGAAGATGGTGAAACCTTATTCTGGGCCAATGGTGAGGGAATCTGTATTTCTGAAGCATTTACTTCAAAACTGAAGCAGATTGCTGATGGTGCGCGTGTCTTATTGGATGAAGATTTCGCTGACGAAGATATACTGGAGGATGTTGCTGAGCTATTGAATGATTCTGTACTGATGCTAGTGCCACCGGCTGAAGAAGAGTAAGTTTTTATATCTCGGTCATTTTAAGTCTATAAAAAAAGAGGATCATATGATCCTTCTTTTTTATGTATGTATAATTTTGAGATGATTAAGGCTGATAGAGTTCCATCACCACGTGTACGCAAGTATCGCCTTTCGCAGACTGAATATCCAGCATTCCACCCATGCGTTCAATACGCATTTTCATACTGCGCATACCAATGCTCATGCCATTTTTCTGCACCATCTCCGGATTAAAACCGATACCATTGTCCTGAATTTTTAAAGTCAGTTGATGTGGTTGTGTATATTCCATACTCACACTCACTTTTGTGGCCTGACTATGCTTGATAATATTGGTCAAGCTTTCTTCTACCACACGGATCAGGGTCAGACATTGTAAAGCCGTAGGTTCACGCTGCCAGACTTTAGGAAATGACCATTCTACGGCGATATCCATTTCTTCCAGCAATTGAGTAAATCGGTAACGTACTGGCGCAATCCAGATCACTGGCGTTTCAGGCACTTTATTGTCAATAGAAGAACCGCTATCGATGATTTGACGCAGGTCATCCCTAAGCAGCTTCAGCATAGATAAAAACTGTCGATTGGAAATGTTTTCGGTACTTTGATCCACCAGAATCATGGAACGCACAATCGAGCCACCTAGTCCATCATGCAGTTCATGTGACAGATTAATCCGTTCCTGCAAACGCACATTATCCAGTTCCAGCTTATGCTGATCACTCAGGCTTTTATTTAGATCTGCACTGACTTGCCGTACTTTGGATTCCAGCTGCGTATTAAATTTTTCGATTTTTTTAATATTACGATTCAGTCGTGTCCCCATAATTAGCACGACAAACAGGATAATAATCGGTGATGTATAAGGTGATAAAGGTGAGAATTCACTAACCGCCGTTTGACCCAGAATGATCAGATCTATAATGACACACAGCAAAATTCCCCACAGACAAAGCATCAGAAACAGATATTCGCCATTTCGAGTTTTAATTGCCCAGTAGCTAACATAGATGACACAACTAATATAAAGCAGCACATAGCAGACAAAAGCAACACTTAGCACTGCTTCTAAATGATCTAAAGAACTGGCTATGATGAATAGACTGAATAAAGCAGTCACCCCGATAAGTCCCCGCTCCAAACGCTGAAATTTCTGCTTCAAGAACCGAATTAGATACAGACAAAAACAGTGCATATAGAGGATAAAGAAAATCAGATTGGCTTTACCGGCCCATATACTGGAGGGAAAAGGAAAATTCTCTGTGGTTAATACATTGGAGATAAACAGAATCCACAATAATGAACTCAACGCCAGCCAGCCAAAAGTGGTTTCTGAACATCGGAATAGCCAGATAATCAGGCTAATGACTCCAATCGTACCGGATAGAATCATATTGATCTGAAAGAGTGTACGGCGATCCCAGATCTTTTTTGAGTAATGCTGGTCATTGGCCATGATGTTGTGAAATTCAATTCTGCCAAGCCCTGCACCCTGGAAACTATAGCCTCGTACATAAATCAGCAGTTCATTGTCTGTCTGCTTCAAGCCCGCAATGGGCAAAATCCAGTAACGTGGTACATTCCAGCTTTTAGACAAAGGCTCTTGCAGGTTTTGATCCGACCACAGCAGATCATCATTCAGGAAAACAGCTCCAGCAGAGTTCAGATAATCAATACCAAAAACAATGGGTTCAGCGAGACGTATATTGTCCTGACAAGACCAACCCCAGCGAATTTTATACCAGGCACCCCCATTATATTTCGGCCAGTTATTTTTCCAGTTATCCGGTAATGTTACAGGTTGCCAGCCCGCCTCCGGAATTTCGAGATGACTTGGGACTTGAACTTTTTGTTGCTGTTCAATGTTCACCTGACAAAGCTCGTTAATCTGAAAATTATTCTGTGCCAAGCTGATGCAAGAGAATAGGCTCAGCCAGCTCCCTATCATTAATAGAGCGAAGAGCCTTAGTCTTTGCCCAAACATCTTGCTAACAGACAGCATTCGCACTAAAGAATACCTAAATGCCGGGCGGTGCTGACTGCTTTGGTCCGCTTGCTAACAGAGAGTTTGCGGTAAATATGCTTGATATGACTTTCAACGGTATAACGTGACACGCAGAGTTCATCAGCAATTTCACGATTGCTGAGCCCCTGTGCCACCAATGAAAGAATTTCTTTTTCCCGTTGAGTCAAGCTTTCCTGTTCAGGATCAAGTACGATCTGCTCCAAAGAGGAAGATGGCTCTGAACTGGAAATCTGCTTGAGAATTTCCCGTGCAATAAAAGGATCAATGGGTGCACCGCCACGCAAAATACTACGAATTGCCAGACTTACTTCTGTATCATCGCGTTCCTTGAGTACATAACCGGTTGCTCCCGCCTTAATTGCTTTTAACAAGCTATCCTGAGTGCTCCAGGCAGATACCACTAGTATTAAGGTTTGTGAACCGAGCTCATGTATTTTTTCAATAATGGAAATGCCATTTCCATCTGGCAGTCCAAGATCAATCAGTGCTAAACAGAACGGTTCTTGTTGCAGAAGATATTCGGCTTCCCTGACATTATTGGCGAACAGCAATACCTCATCACTATATCCCAGATCCTTCAAAATATTTTTTAAACGGCACTGAATGACATATTCGTCTTCAACAATTAATACAGGTACCGGTAGTACGGCGTCTTGTGCTGTCATAAGCACACCCCTTATCGTTATTCTTATTACCCCATTGAAATTAAAATATAAACAAAAAAAGAAGAAAAATCATGAGTTTTTTTAACTTTATTGTGAGTAGCTCTAAGTATGAATAATTTTGAAAGCAGAGTTCTTGTTCTTGGAAAATTTAAATTTATAAACCATAAAAATGCCATCTATTTTCAGATGGCAATTTTTTATCTTCCAAATATTAGGAGCAGTTTATTTTTTGCTTTTCTTCTCAGGACCATATTGCTGCTTCAAATACTCCACAATATCTTTGGACTCAAACATTTTTGTATTGGTATTTGGGTCAACCAGATAAGGAACCTGAATATTATCTCCCATTACTTTTAAGACCTGTTCACGCTTACCACCCGGTAAAGGTTCATATTTCCCCGGTTTTAAACGCAGTTTTGCCAGACCTTGATCCTGCCAACGTTCTTTTGCCACATTATGATAGATGTAAGGGATTTCCAGTTCAGACAATACGCCACGGACAATACGGGTATATGGACTGGCTTCAAAGCCCCACAGCTCAAGAAGCTGTTCAGGCGCAGGGCTATTCTTCGACAACGGTTTAGCCATGCCACCACGTAGACCATTCACCATCGTACCTGCAATGGCAGCAACCGGCACTTTTGGATAATTTGAATATTTGGCTGGAGTCTTACCTGTCTTGCCATAATGCTTAAACAGGTGATGAATAATATCCTGAGATTCGTATAGCTTATCTCCGGTATTTTCATCTACTAAAAATGGAAACTGAAGTTTGCCACCTTGCTGTTTCACTTCGGGACGAAAGCGTTTACCGCCTCGTGGGCACGGATACACTTCATAATCGAGATTCAGTAAAGTCATGACCTCACGGACACGACGACAGAATGGCGATCCTTCATATTCATAAAGCTTGAGAGGCTTTTCAGGCTGATTCGGAAATGGTGTTCCAGTGGTACCACGTCCACCTTCCAGAAATGCGGATGCCAATGCCTGTGCTACTTTAATCTGATGGCCTAACATATCGTCTGTCCTCTTTATTATTTTCAAACCGTGAAAGCAGCAATCTAAACTGCCTGACTTCCACGGTATAGCTTGTTTTTGTATATTTTCAATAACCGGAATTAGTCCACCAGTTGTTCTTTGGACAGGACAATGCCGTTGTTATCAGCATAGACATACTCGCCTGATTTAAAGGTCACGCCACCAAAATAAAGCGGCACATCTACCTCACCAATCCCCTTACGGTTGCTCTTTTGAGGAATAGAAGCTAAAGCATGTACACCAAGATCAAGCTCAGCAATCGCATCGACATCACGGACACAGCCGTAGATAATTACACCATTCCAGTGGTTTTTCACCGCAGACTCAGCAATCAGGTCACCCATCAATGCACAACGCATCGAAGCACCACCATCTACAACCAGAACCTTGCCGGTACCATCTGTCGCCAATAACTCTTTTACTCGAGAGTTATCTTCAAAACATTTTACGGTCACAATCTGGCCGCCAAAGCTTTTACGTGCACCATAGCTTCTAAAGAATTTGCCATCCAGGCATGGGGTGACCACCTGCAAGTTTTTATCCGGATTGTCATCAAGCAGGTCACAAGTTACAAATGGTACGCTGGACACGATTTTTTACCCTCATTTCATTTTTTGTATGGCTAAATTATCATAAATTTCAAATTTCACAGTCTGATTCAGCGCTGCATATACCATAGTATGAGCCACCTGCTCTGCTGTCACTGGCTTGTATTTAAAAGAATCGGGGATGAAATGCGAAAACTTGTCAAACAGGTTCTGTGCCGCGTCTTCCAGTAAACGCTGATGATCTCGCTCACCAATCAACAAAGAGGGTCGGAACAAGCTGATACGCTCCAGAGACAAGGTCTGGATATAATCCTCTAATTCACCCTTTACCCGGTTATAGAACAGTCTGGATTTTGAATTGGCACCCATCGCACTAATCAACAGATAATGAGCATCCGTTTGCTGCACCAGTTCGGCAAAATGGGCGTTGATGGTGTAATCGGTATTATAAAAAGCTTCTTTCGAACCGGCTTTCTTTAGCGTGGTACCCAGACAGCTAAAGGCATGAGTATGGCCACTGACATCCTGATCATTGAGCATTAAGAAATCCTCAACGACCACCTGCTTGACCTTGTGCCACTGTTCAAATTCTGGTTGATGTTTACGCACGATGACGCTAATACGCTTACAACTAGGTTCATTTACCAGCTGTTGTACCAAAGTCTTTCCGACCAAGCCTGTAGCGCCAATCACGATAGGATATGTAATGGTTTTAGTCATTTTTTGTACGATCTCCCTGCTTAGATACTAATCTAACGTTTTCTTTAGAATTTTTCTGCAACTAAAATGTTGTCAAAGCATGTCAAGACTTGACTTAAGCCCATAGTTTCCTCAAAATATGGCACTTGTTTACGGGCTGGTGATAGTTCTTCTGATGTGGTTTTCAGTTGAGTTTCAGCCCGCCCAGACCAATCTATTTCAAGGAGTGCACGAGTGGCAAACTCTGCTCAAGCAAAAAAACGTGCTCGTCAAAACGTTAAAGCACGCAAACACAACGCAAGCTTGCGTTCTATGGTTCGTACATATCTTAAACGTACAGTAGCTGCTATTGCTGCTGGCGACTATGCTGTTGCTACTGAAGCTTACAAAAAAGCTGTTCCAGTAATCGACCGTATGGCTGACAAAGGTATCATCCATAAAAATAAAGCAGCTCGTCATAAGAGCCGTTTGAACGCGCAAGTTAAAGCATTAGCTTCTAACTAATCGCAAATCAAAAGAAGCCCTTTTAGGGCTTTTTTTGTGCCTGAGATTTAATACCGAATCAATAATAAAGAATGATGAATACCAGAAAGTATCTAATCCTAGTTATAGAAATCTTCTATTCAAATAAAAATAGAATACATTATTCATCCTTATCCATAGAATGAGGTGTTGTCGTTTGATCTTGCTGCGCATTGTCTGTATCACGCTGACAGGCAGTTAATCCCAGCATAACGACCAGACTTAAAATTGTGATTATTTTCATGATAACTCCTATGCTTCCAAAATTGGTTTAAATATCAGCATAGTGATATTTCATCATTACTCTATTTCACTTTCATACGATAAATGTAAAAAGCTCAACCTAAATGATTGAGCCTTTGAATTATTTATTGACCTTTAATTCGGTATTCTGAAATTGGGAAATATCCAGCTCATGCACTTTGCCACGCCAGATCCATTTTAGTTTAGATTCCTCAAATACATCGCCCTCAAACCAGACAAACAGACCTTCCATCATTTTCGGCCAGTCTTCACGGCTGACTTCCTGATGCCCAGACATCACTGCAATCATCGCTGCCAGAATGGTGTCATGACTGACCGCCAGACTGAGTCCATACGGCGTTTTCGGATGAGTGTTATAAATCAATTCCAGTACATTCACTACGCCATTAATTGGATGTTTCATTCCGGGCAAGGCATTGTTGACGAAGCTATTAATAAAGCCTAATGCCCCCTGTTTTTTGAAATATGGCCCTGCTTTTTGAATATCCAGTACAAAGCTGCCTGGCTCAACTAGCAAACCCTGTTCCACGATTTCAATCTTATGGGTATGCGGTGCTTTATCCGTTGCATCTGCCCCTTCGATCATCAATGCTGCGGTATCTACGCAGCGCTGAATCGGACTCGATATACAATGCTGAATATGCCGATCTGTCTGATTGACCAGATAAGCGCCCCATTCCTGCGCCAGATCACGTCCTTGCGGCGTCAACTGCAAATCATACCCTGCCAGTCCCTGACCAGCGACATCTTCACGCAGAGAATGCCGCGTAAACAGAGTCACAGGTGTCTTGGTATCAGGCAATAAATCTATTGCACTGAGCATACTTGGTGGAAGCAGTTTTAATGCCACAATCTTGCCAACTGATCTATCAACGGAATCTTCCTCACTATACCATGAACGGCTATGAGCTCAATCATTGTCTTGCATGTCTGCCAGTGCCCGTAAAGCCAGTGCTTTCATTGCTTCATTCTTATAGGCGATAAACCCGCCATTCAGTAAGGTCTTGCGCTGATTGTAGATGAATGGCCGACCTTCCAGATCAACCAACCCTCCACCAATTCGCTCGAGCATGCATTGACCGGCACTGGTATCCCATTCAGAGGTTGGATGGAAACGAGGATAAATATCTACCCAGTCTTCAAGAAACATGCAGAATTTATAGGCACTTCCTGCCTTGAACTCGGTGTACGCGCTAAGTTTAGCCAGACTTTGTAGATACTCGACATATTTTGGTTTTTGCTGACTGCTCTGACTCAGACCGACAAAGACATCCTGATGATTTATAGCTGCTTCATAACCAAACCATGCCTGATTCTGAATATCGTATTTTAAAGGCATGCCCTGTTCTGGGCAGAAATAAATTAGCTGCTGCGCAGGAACCGCCAAAATAGCAAAGGTAGTCAGACTGCCTCTGACCAGACTGAGATTAATCGTGAATTCTGGGCGCTGATGCAAAAACTCTTTAGTGCCATCCAGAGGATCAAGTAACCAGAAATCTGTCCAGGCATGACGCTGATCCTGCTGCCCCTCTTCTGACAATAAAGGCAATTCTGAGATTTCCGCTAAAGCTTGGGTTAAATAACTATTCACCCGATAGTCTGCCTGGGTCACAGGAGAATCATCACTTTTCTTGACAATATCAAACGCAGCACCTGAACAATAACGCTGATATTCTTCTCGCAAAATTTCACAGGCCTGTGTCAAAATGGGCACAAACTGCAAAATCATCGGATCTTGTGGTGCTATTATCGCTTTAAACATAGAAAACCTTATATGTCGAATTGCTCAGAAAAACCGCCTGTCATTTTTGATATGGACGGAACTTTACTTGATCTTGCCTACGATGATTTCATCTGGAACGAGTTATTACCGGTCCGTTATGCTGAAACACATGGCTGTAGTCTGGAACAGAGCCGCGAAACGCTTTATGCATTCTATCAGCAACATAATCATACCCTAAACTGGTACTCTTCTCGCTTCTGGACGGCTAAAGTCGAAGTCGATGTTCTGGCCATGCAAATTGAGCATAAAGATAAAGTTAGCTTACGCCCTTATTGCTTGGAATTACTCGATTATCTTAAAAATAATGGCTATCCGATCTGGCTTGCCACCAATGCCGACTGTGCAGGACTCGCCTTCAAACTGGATCATCTGAATCTCAAAGATTATTTCAATGTCATTGTCAGCTCGGAAAGCATTGGACATGCCAAGGAATTTGTAGAATTCTGGCAAGGTCTGAATGCTTTGCACCCCTTTGATCCTGAGCAGGTCTATTTTATTGATGATACCGAAAAAGTCCTGAATGGTGCCAAGGCTTATGGCATCCAGAACTTGTTCTGCATCCAGCAACCTTCTTCCAGTAAAGTTGCACGCCAGACTTGCAATTACCCGATGCTGCACCAATTAACAGATTTAATCACTCATTTAAATCAGTCTGAGGTAAACAAGCAATATGCGTAAATCGTCTTTACCCGAAGATGCGGTAGGCATGCGTATAGATAAATGGCTGTGGGCGGCACGTTTTTTTAAAACCCGTTCCATTGCCAAGAATGCTATTGAGGGCGGTAAAGTCCATCATAATGGTGAGCGTGTAAAAGTATCTCGCGAAGTCCGTGTGGGTATGGAGTTGACGATTCAGCAAGGTATCGACAAAAAAACCGTGGTTGTAAAAGAACTTTCTGATGTTCGTGGTCCTGCACCTGTGGCACAGAAACTGTATGAAGAAACTGAAGTCAGTATCGCTCGCCGGGAATTGATTGCATCGCAAAGAAAGTTGCATAATCTAGCGCGTCCCGATCATCGACCAAGCAAAAAAGATCGTCGAGACATCAGTCGATTCAAGAATGAAAATAGTCAGAACTTTGATCAACATTGGTCATATAATGATGATTAAATTCAAGCGTCAGCATGTGTCGTAACACTGCTGGATTTTATAGAACACAAGGGAAATTTCTGTCACTATATTCCTGTGGAACAAAGCTCTAATGTAAGACATCCACTTGAGTACTAAGTTTGTGACATCGTATTGAGGTTGTAAGATGGATGAGAATAAAAACAAGGCGCTCAACGCTGCCTTAAGCCAGATTGAAAAACAGTTTGGTAAAAACACAGTGATGCGTCTTGGTGACAATACCGTGCAAGCAGTTGAAGCTGTATCTACAGGTTCTTTAACGCTTGATATTGCACTCGGTATTGGTGGTTTACCGAAAGGCCGTATTATCGAGATTTATGGTCCTGAATCCTCAGGTAAGACCACAATGACATTGCAAGCGATTGCTGAATGTCAAAAAGCTGGCGGTACATGTGCATTCATCGATGCCGAGCACGCGCTTGATCCTCAATATGCCCGTAAACTTGGTGTAGATATTGATAACCTACTGGTTTCTCAGCCAGACAACGGTGAACAGGCACTTGAAATCGCTGATATGCTAGTACGTTCTGGTGCGATTGACCTGATCGTAGTCGACTCTGTTGCTGCATTGACCCCTCGCGCCGAGATTGAAGGCGAAATGGGTGACTCACATATGGGTCTGCAAGCACGTTTGATGAGCCAGGCACTGCGTAAAATTACCGGTAATGCCAAGCGTTCAAACTGTATGGTGATCTTCATTAACCAGATCCGTATGAAGATTGGTGTAATGTTCGGTAGCCCGGAAACGACTACTGGTGGTAATGCACTGAAATTCTACGCTTCTGTACGTCTGGATATCCGCCGTATCGGTCAGGTAAAAGAAGGTGACGAGATTGTAGGTTCTGAAACCAAAGTCAAAGTTGTTAAAAACAAAATGGCGCCTCCATTCAGAGAAGCTCTGTTCCAGATTCTGTATGGTAAAGGTGTTAACCATCTTGGTGAACTGATTGACCTTGCAGTACAGCAAGAAATCGTTCAAAAAGCGGGTGCTTGGTATTCATATCAAGGCGACAAGATTGGCCAAGGTAAGAACAATACCATCCGTTATCTTGAAGAACACAAAGAGCTAGCGGATACCATTGAAAAACTGATCCGTGAGCAACTGCTTACTACAGGCAAAGTAGTCGAAGATAAAGACGAAGAAGAACCAGCAGACTTTCTGGATGCATAATCCTTAAACGTCATAACAGAGCGCCCTACGGGGCGTTTTTGTTATTATGGAATAGATATTTTAATCGAGATCGATATGTCAGACGCAAAATTCAGCAAACTTTTGGACTATGACACGATTAAACAGCAGTTTGGTGATGCTGAAGACTCAGCCACTTCTTCACCTGTTGAGTCACAGACTTTGCCAGAATTTGATCCGGAAGACAGCTTATTTGGTAACTCCGATAAAGAGCAGAAGAAACCCGGTCTAACCGGCACCCGTTTGCGTTCTTATGCCTTTGCTGTACTAACTCGCAAAGAATACTCCAAAGCTGAACTCATTGAGAAACTGGCGCTTTATGCAGAAGATCGAAATGAAGTGATTACTTTGGTTGAAGAGCTATCTCGAGAAAACTATCAAAGTGATCAACGTGTCGCTGAAATCATGTTGTCGAGCCAAAAGCGTAAAGGCAAAGGTCCCAATCAGATTAAAATGAAGCTGAAAAGCAAAAAAATTGATACTGCCCTGATCAGTGAAGAACTCAAAGAAACGGACTGGGTACAACAGGCTTATGAACTGAAGCTTAGAAAATATGGTTCAGAAGTGACGAAAGACCCAAAACTTAAAGCCAAACAGATCCGTTTTCTAATGTATCGTGGTTTTGAAATGGATGCGATCATGAAAGCGATTAGCCGCAAGGCCGAAGATTAATTCTTTTGTATTTGTGAAAAAATATGCTTAGGCTATTTTTTATTTTCCTCTTTGCCATCCTGCTTAAATAGTTTCCCTTATTACAATTAATCTCAAACAGCAAAAAGCTTTCAAAAGCTCAAATTAAGATAGTTTATTTTCATGATTGAATTCAATATTCCAAACAATATAGGCATCCACGAAAGCAGCTCTGGATAGAAATTTGAAAGTAAATATTAAAGGAATGGAATACAATAAAGATTAAGATTGAAAAATAAAGAGAGAATAGAGAAATTTTATAATTATAAATCTGGTGGCAACCCTACCAGCAAAGCTCCGGCACATCATAGATCTACTACCGTTGCTACCTTCCGGTCCTGGCGGGGTTCATAGAGTACAATTGCGAAGTAACCGGCAGGGCTACCATTACAGGAACAGAGTATAGAGATTTTTATTGAAGTTGCAAGGGCTGTATTTCAAATTTTCGGCATAAGCTATCCGTTTGATTATTTTAAAAACAATATGCCCCAAGATGCTGATTTTTTAATATTCTTCACAATTAATTCATGAATATCGAAATTCACATGATCTTTGTAAAACCTTGTTGCAATTTCTAAAAATGCCGTTTTAAATGTGAAGCTATAAACGGGTTATCTCTTTTAGAATAAATGAGCTGCGGATACATAATCTCGCCAAGAATCATGGAACTTATATGATGTTTAAGAAACAGGTATTGTGTGCCCTCACTGCACTCTGTACAACCTCTCTTTTTGCTGCGATTCCTATCGAATCACGTGGACTCAGCCAAGGTGCTCAATCAAATAATATCAGCACTCAATCTGCCATTGCTACAGGCGCAGATGCACCTCAGACCAATACCAGCTGGCAGCTTATGCAAAAAAACCAGCAGCTTGAAAATGATCTACGCAGTTTACGTGGAAAAATCGAAGAACAAGAAAATGAGATCGAGAGATTAAAGAGCGAATTAACCAACCGCTATGCCGATCTGGATCAACGTCTGGAACTATTGCAGCAAAAAATTGAACCTACTGAAGATACCTCCGCGGAGGATAACCAACAGGATATTTCTCCCAGTTTAAGCTCTAATGCTCCAGTAGCCACTAATCAGGCATCTACAACGCAACAGCCGAGTGAGCAGGAAAAAGCGGCTTATACCATTGCACTAGATGCCTATAAAAATGGTGGTGCAGCTAAAGCCATTGCGCCCATGCAAAATTTCATCAAGAATAATCCGAATAGCGTCTATATCAGCAATGCTCACTTCTGGTTAGCCGAATTTAACCTGTCGATTGATCCGCCGAATTTTAATGAAGCAAAGAAGAATTATCTGATCGTGGTTGACCGCTATCCGAATTCTGCAAAAGCCTCTACTGCCCTTTATCAGCTTTATAATATTAGTAAGGATGTAGAAAAAAACGCTACTCTTGCTTCACAATATAAAGCGAAACTACTCAAGAATTATCCGAAAGCTGAAGAAGTTAAATTTTTGAAGTAAATAAAAAGTCCCATAAAAAAAGACACCACGAAGGTGTCTTTTTTTAATTCTACTTTCATTTCTTTAGCTTAGCGCACAATGCCACGCTTTGATTGTTCGAGTGAATCAATCAGACGTTGTGCTTCAGAAACTTCTGGAAGAATCTCGTTACGGATTTTCTCGATGGCTTCCTGAGTCGTTAAGCCAGATTTGTAAATCAGCTTAAAGGATTCACGTAAACCATTAATCACGTCTTTCGACCAGCCTTTACGACGCATGCCTTCAACATTCATGGCAAATGCATGGGCCGGGTTACCCGATACCATCACATAGGCAGGAACATCTTTCAGAATCAGTGAAGCACCACCAATCATGCTGTAAGAGTCAATTTTACAGAACTGGTGAATACCTGAGTTACCACCAATCACGACATAATCGCCTACGTGTACGTGACCCGCCACACCGACATTATTTGCGAAAATATTATGATCACCAACCATACAGTCATGTGCAATATGGGTATTTACCATTAACAGGTTATGACTGCCAATCTTGGTAATACCTTTGTCTTGCACCGTACCACGGTGCAGACTGCAGTGTTCACGAATCTTGTTATAATCACCAATTTCCAGCCAGGTTTCCTCGCCTGCATATTTCAGATCCTGGCAGACTTCACCGACACTGGCGAACTGAAAAATTTCATTATGTTCACCAATACGTGTGAAACCACCCACCACGACATGTGAATGCAGTTTGGTACCAGCACCAATCGTGACATTTGGCCCAATAATACAGTAAGGGCCAATCTGTACATCTGCAGCAATTACTGCAGATGCGTCAATGATGGCAGTTGGATGAATTAGGGGATTATTGCTCATGCCTGCTCGACTTTCAGATGGGAAACCATAATTTCCGCGGTTGTTGCGACAATGCCATCTACTGTGGCAATGCAATTATATTTATAAATACCACGTTTTTGCATCACTAATTCAGATTTAAGTACTAATTGGTCACCAGCAACCACTTGTTTTTTAAATCGAACCTTCTCAGCACCAGCAAAAAGGAATAATGAACCTTCTTTTGGAGTTTCATTATTCATGACAAAACCAAGGATACCTGAGATCTGTGCTAATGCCTCTACAATCAATACGCCTGGCATGATTGGATAGTTCGGAAAATGGCCTTGCAGAAACTCTTCATTAATTGAGACGTTTTTATAACCAACAATACCATTTTCAGTAATATCGACGACGCGATCTACCAGCAGAAATGGATAGCGATGGGGTAAATATTCACGAATCTTTTGAATATTCATTGGCAATTCAGGCTTCGTGAATGTAGGCAAATTCGACTCTGTCATCATAATTATTTACGCAACTTAAATGTTGATTCAATGGACTCAATTTGAGATTGCATATGATCCAATCGTTTCACCAACTGGGTCAATGGCACATCTGCTAATTGTCTTAAGCGAACCACTGTGCGTTTCCATTGCTGATTTGGCAACAATCCCATGCCTGAAGAATAAGTGCCTTCTTCAGTAATGTTATTTGTCACCATTGACATTCCTGTCAAGGTCACATTATTGGTGATATGTAGGTGTCCTGCTACCCCACAGGCCCCCGCAAGAATACAGTTTTTGCCAATCGTGGTACTGCCGGCAATCCCGCATTTGGCTGCAATCGCAGTGTTTTCACCAATCTTAACGTTATGGGCGATTTGCACAAGATTATCAATAATGACACCTTGTTCCAGAATTGTGTCATCCAGTGCACCCCGGTCAATACTACAGTTTGAGCCGATCCGGACATCATCTGCAATACGGACTGAACCCAACTGGGCAATTCGATGCCATTTCCCTTGATAAGGTGCAAAACCAAAACCTTCACTACCAATTACGGTATTGGCATGGATCCGAACACGATTACCGATTTTCGTAGCACCTGTTAAAGTCACATTTGCATCAATAAAACAGTCCCGGCCAATTTCAACCTGATCGTCGATCTGAACGTGGGACTGGATAATCGTATTTTCACCCACCACACAATTCTCACCAATGATCGCATAGTGACCAATATAGGCACTGTCAGCAATGATGGCAGATGGATGAATTTGTGCGGTACTTTCAATTCCCTGAGTCGTATGTTTTTTCTCAAAAACGTGAGTCAGAATTGCAAAAGCCAGATAAGGATTGGCCACGACAATGAAGTTTTGCTGGGAAGTCAGCTGCTCTTTTAATTCAGCAGTCACAATTAAAGCGCCCGCCTTACTCTGAGCTGCCTGTTCCAGATATTTATCTGCATTGACAAATGCAAGGTCATGAGAGGTTGCATTTTCAAGACTTGCCAAACCTCTCAAACATAAATCTGCCTGACCTACATACTCACCTTGGACAAGACGAGCGAGGTCAGCTAACTGAAGTTTTTGATGATTCATCGATTATTTAATTGCATTAACCTTTTGAATCATTTTATCAGTTAAATCATACTTCGCGTCATAAGCAAGTACGGAATTTTTATTTAAAACCACATCTAGCTTGTTTTCTTGGCGCAATTGTTCAGCAGCACGCTTCAGATTTCCTTCAAAAGCCTTATTTACACTTTGCATACGCGTTTGCACGGTTGCCTGTACCTGTTGCTGCACACCTGCCAGTTGAGTCGCTTTGCCTTCAAATTCTTTGGCTATTTTTTTATGTTCTGCTGGTGTTTTTGCAGCCTGACCTTTTTGCTTGATTGCAGCAAGATCTTTTTGCAACTGTGCAATCTGTGCAGTTTGCGGCTTAATGTCATTTTCCAGAGTGGCATTTTGCTGCTTTAAATAGATACTGTTTTGTACTACTTTTTCTAGATCAACGATTCCGTAATCATCGGCATGTGACAATGAAGTTAAACCCGCTAAAGCAATACCCATTGCCATCATCATTTTTTTCATGTTTTTACCCATTCAAAAAATTTTGCTCACAAAACCTGATGGCTTCATGAGCAAAATTTGTATTTAAGATCAAAGTTTTCTTAGAAAGTACGTCCAATTTCAAACTGAACATTTTGAGTTTCATCACCGTCTTTATCATTCAACGGGTATGCATAGCTCAGTGATAATGGACCAATCATGGTAATCCAGGTGAAACCAGCACCTACGCTATAACGCATATTGCCTGCATCGAAACCAAAGTTATCTTTACAGTACTGTTTACCACTAATCGAGCTGCCATTCACGAAAATATTATCATTAGATACATCACACTGAGTATCAAATACTTGAGCACCTTCAGCAAAAAGTACCGGACGAACCTGACGCGCCCAATCTCCCTTAAATGGCACAGGAAGAACTAACTCAGTACCAAACTGAACTAAAGCATTACCGCCCACTTCTTCTGGGGATGGATCAGTTCGGCCGATGTCAGAGAAATATACGCCTGGATATTTAGGACCTAAGGTACTGTTTTCATAACCACGTACTGAACCATAGCCACCGGCATAGAAGTTCTTATAGAAAGGTAGGTCATTACCATAGCCTAAACGGCCATAACCACGTAGAACAAAGTCTTTGCCTAATGGGAAGAAAGCTTGAGCGTCATAGGTGAGCTTTTGATATTCCACATCACTACCCGGCAAGGCAATTTCTGCATTGACACGATGTGACATACCTGTAGTCGGGAACATTGGACGGTTCAAGGTATTATAAGACCAACCCAGATTCAGGTTATAAGTTAAGAAGTCACCCTTGAATTCTTGCCCATAAGGAATATTTCTACAATCTTCAGTTGGATTACCCTCAGCATCTAAAATTGGCTCACAATATTCTCCGGTTTTTGTTTCTTTACCACCATTGCGTTCCAAATAGTCAGCCACATATGTAGATACGTATGGCCCTGTGGTCACTTCAGTCTGGTCTATATTCAGACCCAGGCTTACACTTTGGTTCTCATCAATTGGATAACCGAAGTTAATACCACCACCCAAGCTGTCTGTAACATAGTTGTTTACGTTATAGTCATCATCCAACTTTGTTTTACGGTAGTAAAGATTATAACCGCGACGTACACCATCAATCGTGAAGTACGGGTCCATTACACTCAAGTTATAATAATCTTGAGTTTCAGAACGTGACAGGTCAATCGAAACGCTGTTCCCTGTACCCAGGAAGTTAGTCTGACTTAGACCAGCCTGGAACGTTACACCACCACTTTGCGAGAAACCAACAGCTAGAGTACTTGTACCTGAATGCTGCTCTTCAACTGCCACATTCAAATCAATCTGATCTGGTGATCCCGGAATACGAACAGGTTTGATATCAACTGTTTTAAAGAAACCAGTACGCTCTAAACGTACTTTAGACAGGTCAATCTTCTCATTGCTTGCCAGCGCACTTTCCATCTGGCGCATTTCACGACGTAATACTTCATCGGCAGTTTTAGAGTTACCTGTGAAGTTGATCCGACGTACAGTCACTTGCTGACCCGGATTAATATAGTAGTTCAGGTCAACCTGTTTAGTTTCGTTATTAATCTGAGGCACAACATTTACTTCAGCATAGTAATAACCAGCATTACCATATTTACGTAGCAATAGCTGCTTGACCGCATTCACTCGTTCCTGAGAGTAGGTGTCGCCTTCTTTATACAACTGCAAAGCTTGTAACTCTTCAGGTTTATAAAGCGCATCACCTAGGAATTTGGTTTGTCCAAACTTAAACTGTTCGCCTTCATTGACTGAAACTTCAATAAAGACATTCTTTTTATCTTCACTCAGGTTCAGACTTGAATTGGTAATATTGAAGTTGATGTAACCACGGTTCAGATACATCGCACGTAAAGCTTCCAGGCTCGCAGCCATTTTTTCACGTGCATAACGGTCATTACGTGAAATGACCGAGCTCCAGCCACTTTCTTTAACAGCGAAAGCCTGCTTGATATCCGATTCTTTAAAGACAGTATTACCGATAATATTGATATCAAAAACTTTAGCCGCTTTACCTTCAACAAAATCAATCAACACTTCAACGCGGTTGTTTGGTCGCGGTGTCGTTGTTACCGTAATATCGGCATCATAACGACCTTGCTGCATATATTGCTGTTCCAGCTCGGTTTCAACTGTTTGCAGTGCAGATTTCTTCAGTACCTCACCTTCAGCCAGACCCATTTTTTTCAGGCCTTCTTCCAGCGCTTCCTTCGGAATCAGCTTATTGCCTTTCAGCTCGATTTTTGAAATTACCGGACGTTCTACCACCTGGAATACCAAGGTATTGCCCTGTTGAACGGCTTTAATGTCATCAAATAGTCCTGATGCATACAGGCTACGAATCGCATTGGCAATGATCGGATCATTCACCCGGTCACCACTGTTGATTGGCACCAAGCCGTACACATTTTCTGGAGTTAAACGTACCAATCCATCAAATTTTATATCTTGTACAATGAAGTCTTCTGCCGCATATACTTGTTGTGCTACTGCCATTGCACTAACGAGTGCCAAAGGCATAAATAAATGTGTGTGCTGCATGCCAGTCTTTTCCGCTGTTAATTATTCCATTTACGTTATTATAAACGCATAAAGTCATTAAATAATGCCAAAAGCATCATACTGCCGAGCAGTACCATACCAATTTTTAATCCAACCAATTGTATTTGTTCAGAAACAGGTTTACCACGAATTAATTCGATAAAATAATAAACCAGATGTCCGCCATCAAGCATTGGGATTGGCAATAAGTTTAATATCCCTAAACTTACACTCATTAGCGCCATAAAGGAAATAAAAGTTTCCCAACCCATTTCCGCGCTTTGTCCCGCCACTTTGGCAATGGTAATCGGGCCAGAAAGATTATCCAGACCAATCAGACCACGTACCATTTTGACGATCGAGTTCAGAATCATTGAAGACAGATGTGCTGTCTTGTCAAAGGCCATCACCATCGCCTCAACAGGCGTATAGTGAATAGTCTGTTTATATTCAGCAGGAATTGTCACCTTGCCCGGATCGCTTTGAACTCCGAGCATACCGGTTACATTCCCCATATTGTCACGTTTGCCTTGCGGCATGACCTGAAGATGCACGACCTGATTACCACGTAATACATCTATCTTAAGTAATTTTTCTGGTGATGCCTGTACCACTTTTACCACAGCGAACCAGTCTTTCATCTGTACACCATCAATCGCCAGAATCTTGTCACCTTCTTTAAGACCCTGACGAATGGCTGCACCATCTTCACTCAGTTTGCTCACCACAGCCGGAATTTCCGGACGATATGGCAAGAAACCTAGTGTATCAAGGGGTGACTGACTTTGATCTTTAAGAAAGTCCTGAATTGGTAACTGGAATATCTTGTTTTCACCCGCACGATCTGCCTGAATCGAAACCACACCAGTTTCACCCACACGATCCACCAAGGCATAACTCAGTTTTTCCCAAGTTTCGACTTGTGTACCATCTACAGCGACAATCTTGTCGCCCGGCTGCATCTGTACCGCGGCTGCAGGTGTGTTTGGTAAGACCTTACCTACACGAGTATTCAGCTGTTCCTGTGCAGGTAAAAAAAGTACCCAAAACAGGACAACAGCTAAAAGCAGGTTAATGAGAGGACCCGCAGCAACGATGGCAATACGTTTCCAGGGATGCTGACGGTTAAAGGCTTTAGGCAAGTCTTCTTCTGCCACACTGCCTTCACGCTCGTCCAGCATTTTGACATAACCACCCAAAGGCAAAGCTGAAAGCTGATATTGGATACCGGATTTTTTGGAAGTCCACTTTAGAAGGGTTGGTCCAAAACCAATGGAATAGACCAGTACTTTAACGCCCAGTTTACGTGCCACAATGTAGTGACCAAACTCGTGAATCGCAATTAAGGGACCGAGTAATAGGATTGCGGCTGCAATAATAAACAAGGCGTTCATGTCTTAACTTCCTTTATTCACAACATATTGCTGTGATAAACCTCGTGCTGTGTGATCTGCATGCAGAATAGTATCCAGATCATGTGCTGGTTGATTGTCCATCTGATTCAGGACAGTTTCAACCACCTGAGGAATTTGGGTAAATCTGATTTGCTGATTTAAAAATGCAGCAACTGCAATTTCATTGGCCGCATTCAAAATTGTAGGCGCAATTCCACCACTCTTCATGGCTTGACGTGCTAATTTCAGTGCCGGAAAACGCACCACATCCGGTTCCTGGAAATTCAGCTGTGAATGCTTAAACAAATCCAGAGCCGGGATATGGGTACTGATCCGTTGTGGCCATGCCAAAGCATGTGCAATTGGCGTGCCCATATCCGGGTTACCCATTTGTGCCAATGTCGACCCGTCCACATATTGCACCATGGAATGAATAATACTCTGTGGATGGACAACAACTGTAACAAATTGTTCTTGAACTGCAAACAAATGACACGCTTCGATAAGTTCCAGCCCTTTATTCATTAAAGTAGCTGAATCTACAGAAATCTTTTGCCCCATTGACCAGTTAGGATGTTTGCAGGCTTGAGCAGGCGTCACATCATGCAATTGTTCAAGAGAATGATTCAGGAATGGACCGCCAGAAGCAGTCAGTAAAATCTGATGAACACCGAGCTTAGGTTGACCATTACGTTCGGTATCAAAGTAGTTTTGAGGTAGGCACTGGAAAATCGCATTATGTTCAGAGTCGACTGGCAATAATAATGCACCATAATCTCGCGCAGCTTGCATCATGATGTCGCCGGACATGACCAAGGCTTCTTTATTGGCCAATAGGACACGCTTACCTGCTTTGACTGCAGCCAATGTAGGAAGCAGGCCCGCCGCCCCGACAATTGCTGCCATCACGATATCAACATCCGCATACTCTGCGACTGAAATTAAGCCCGCTTCATCCTGAAGAATTTCGATATCTGATAAGCCCTGCACTTGTAGCAACTGAGAAAGCTCATCGACTTTATTTGCAGGCACTACAGCCACTTTAGGACGGTACTGCTGACAGATTTCTGCCAGCTCAGTAATACGACTTTGCGCTGTCACAGCGAAAACCGAGTAAGCTTCAGGATGTTGCTGCAAAATTTTTAAAGTACTTTGACCAATTGAACCTGTAGCACCCAATATACAAACAGCTTGTGACATTTATAAATCTACGCCAATAAGTTTTAAAACATATATGCCTGTTGCAAAGATAGGAGCTGCAGCAAGCAAAGAATCAATACGATCTAATACACCACCATGACCCGGCAAAATACGGCCCGAATCCTTGATTCCAGCACGACGCTTAATCATGGATTCAAACAAGTCACCTAGCACTGAACTAAACACGGTAATAACAGAAAGAATCAGGAATAGACATAGCTCTGGCCAGGTCATATCCAGATAAAGTGAAGCGACGGCAACCACGATGAGCATGGAGGTAAGAATACCGCCATATAGACCTTCTACCGACTTGTTTGGGCTGACATTTGGTGCGAGTTTTTTCTTGCCGAATTTGCGTCCAACAAAGTAAGCGCCACTGTCTGCACCCCAAACCAGCAGGAACAGGTACATTAACCACCATGGAGAGTTTAGCCAAACCGAGAAGATTGCTGTAACAGCAGCAGAAACCAGTACAATCCCGATGCCATGCAAGCTGACATTGTACCAGCCATCATAATCAGGATAGGTTTTAACCCAGTAGATACTCAGCAACCAGGTCAGAATAGATGCCGACCACAATAATAAGGCCACATCCCAATAGTATAAAGCCAGTGCAGATAAAGCTGCAGTCAGTAGACCATAGCCCCACGCCACTGGCTTGATAACATTTTTACATTTTCGCGGCATGAGTTTAAACCACTCATAGCCTGCCACCCCGGCAGCCACAACCATCAATGCGAACATTGGATATTGTGATTTGGTCGCAAACATACAGCTCAGTACGACTGCAACCAGCACCAATGCGGTTATAATCCGCTCAAACATGTGTATTAATTCTCAAGTCTTTCTTGAAGAATCTGCTCTGATGTTTTACCGAAACGACGTTCGCGCCCACCAAATACAGCAAGTGCGTCATCGAATTCCTCTACGGTAAATTCTGGCCATAAGGTCTCAGTAAAATACAGCTCTGCATATGCTGCCTGCCAGAGCAGGAAATTGGACAGGCGGAAATCTCCACCGGTACGAATCAGCAGATCAACAGGCGGCAAGTCACTCAAACTGACATATTGACCGAACACATCAGTATCAATTGCTTCAAGATCTAATTTATTTGTTAAAACATCCGCAGCAATCTGCTTCGCAGCTTGTGCCATGTCCCACATTCCACCATAGCTGATTGCAATGGTAAGCGTCATACTATCGAAATTAGCAGTCCTTTGTTCTGCTTGCAACATCAATGCTTGCAGTTCAGGAGATAAACGCGACCGATCACCAATAAAACGTAAAGCAATATTAAATTTTTGCATACGTGGCAACTGTTCATTAATCGTGTCTTCCAACAACTTCATGAGCAAGTCGACCTCATATTGGGGACGGTTCCAGTTTTCGCTCGAGAATGCAAAGACCGTTAAAGCCTGGATATTTCTTTTTCTACAATGTTCAACAATCGGATCAAGAACCGTTTTTCCTTCACGGTGTCCGTCACCTTTCTGCATCTGATTTTTTTTGGCAAAACGATTGTTGCCATCCATGATGATGGCAACATGTTTTGGAAGACGGGAATTTTCTTCAGAAGCGGTCATTGATGAATTAGACCTTCATCAATTCAGCTTCTTTCGCAGCCAAGCGTTTGTCTACTTCAGCAACAAATTTGTCTGTGATTTTCTGAATTTCGTCAGACGCACGACGTTCGTCATCTTCAGAAATTTCTTTTTCTTTCAACAATGCTTTGATGTCACCCAATACATCACGACGGATGTTACGGATCGCAACTTTTGCATTTTCAGCTTCGTTACGTGCAACTTTCTGCATGTCACGACGAGTTTCTTCAGTCAACGCTGCCATTGGTACACGGATCGCGTCAGCAGTAATCGGATTCAAACCAAGATCAGACTCACGGATCGCCTTATCAATCGCAGCAACCATTGAACGTTCAAATGGTTGAACCAGCAATGTACGTGAATCTTCCACGCCTACGTTAGCAACCTGGTTCAATGGCACATCAGAGCCGTAGTAAGGAACCATGACACCGTTCAAAATCGATGGATGCGCACGTCCGGTACGAACTTTTGCGAAACCATGTTCTAACGAGTCAAGAGACTTGTTCATACGCTCTTCTGCGTCTTTTTTAAGATCGTTAATCATATGATCTTCCTTACTTAATTCTTAAAAGATGTATTTACTAAATTAGGAGGTAGTATAAAGGGCTTTGTAGCTCACGTCATTAATTGGTGACGTGAGTTCCTTCTTTTTCACCCATCACTACTGAAAGCAATGCGCCAGATTTGTTCATGTCAAATACTTGAAGTGGCACATTGTGGTCACGACATAAGCAGATCGCAGTTAAATCCATGACGCCCAACTTCTCGTCCAGCACCTGATCAAATGTCAATGTATCGTATTTCACGGCATCTTCGTATTTGCTTGGATCTTTATTGTAAACACCATCAACCTTAGTAGCTTTCAGGATCAGGTCAGATTCAATCTCGATACCACGCAAGCATGCTGCTGTATCCGTAGTAAAGAACGGATTTCCTGTACCCGCTACAAATACGCACACTTCACCTTGAGTCAGATGACGAATCGCATCACGGCTAGAATAAGATTCAACCACTGCACCAATCGGCAATGCAGACATCAAACGGGTTTTGATATTACGGCGTACCAAAGCATCACGTAATGCCAGACCGTTCATCACAGTCGCCAGCATACCCATCTGGTCACCGGTTACACGACCAACAAGACCGTCTTTTTGCAACTGGCTACCACGGTACAAGTTACCACCGCCAACCACGATACCGACTTGTACACCCAAACCCACGAGATGCGCAATAGAAAGTGACATCTGATCGAGCACTTGTGCATCGATACCCATGTCCTTGTTTCCTGCCAGTGCTTCACCAGATAGTTTTAGCAGGATGCGACCAAATCGTGGCTTTTTAGAATCCAACATCATCAAACTCCAAATTGTTTAATATAAATTCTTTTAATTCAAAATCTTAAGCAGACTTGATTGAGATCAGCTTGGCAAATAAATCATATTCATCTGCATCAGTGATTTCGACTTCAAGCAAATCTCCTGCCTTAATCACACTTTTGTCGATATCTTCAACAAAAACATTACCATCAATTTCAGGCGCATCCGCATATGAGCGTGCTACAGCAACCGGGAATTCTTCTTCCAGATCATCGACTAGCACCGTCATTTTCTGACCAATACGTTTTTGTAGCTTCGCTGCTGAAATTTCCTGCTGAACCTGCATAAAACGTTCATAACGCTCCTGCTTGATCTCTTCAGGCACATGGTCTGGAAGATCATTCGCTGTCGCACCTTCAACTGGTGAATAAGTAAAACAACCCACGCGATCTAGCTGCGCTTCTTTCAACCAGTCCAGAAGCATCTGGAAATCTTCTTCAGTTTCGCCCGGGAAACCCACCACAAATGTAGAACGAATCACTAGATCAGGACATTTCTCACGCCAAACTTTCAAACGCTCCAGTGTATTTTCACTGTGAGCAGGTCGTTTCATCAGCTTCAGGATTCTTGGGCTGGCATGCTGGAATGGAATATCCAGATAAGGCAGGATTTTGCCTTGCGCCATTAAATCGATTACGGCATCTACGTGTGGATATGGATAGACATAGTGCAGACGCACCCAGATGCCCAATTGACCCAGTGCTTCACACATGTCATAGAATTTGGTTTTAACTGGCTGGCCGTTCCAGAAATCCAGTTTGTATTTGGTGTCGACGCCATAAGCAGAAGTATCTTGGGAGATCACAAGTACTTCTTTGACACCTGAACGTTTCAGTGCCGCAGCTTCTTCAAGCACAGAACCGACTGGACGGGAAACCAGATCACCACGCATGCTTGGAATGATGCAGAAGGTACAACGGTGGTTACAGCCTTCTGATATTTTCAGGTATGCATAATGTTTAGGGGTTAAACGGATACCCTGCTCAGGCACCAGATCAATAAATGGATTGTGTTTTGGCGGCTCAGGAACATACTCATGTACCGCATCCATCACTTCTTCATATGCTGCTGCACCCGTCACTTTCAGGACATTCGGGTGCATTTGGCGAATTTTATCTTCGTCTTTTCCTAGACAACCTGTTACGATGACACGACCATTCGCGCTCATCGCTTCACCGATGGCATCTAAAGACTCTTGTACTGCAGATTCAATAAAACCACAGGTATTTACTACTACTAAATCAGCACCGTCATAATCCGATGCGACATCATAACCTTCAGTCTTTAACTGAGTTAAAATTCGTTCAGAATCTACCAATGCCTTAGGACAACCTAAAGATACAAAACCGACTTTGGGGGACTTCATGAATCTGCGCTCCACTAGAATGCGCGTATTGTATGTCTTTTCGCATCATAAAAATAGTTGAAATGGCTACTCTTTGCATCACGCACTAAAATAACGCCATAAAATATTCAATATAAAAGCTTATGCACCAAAATGAATCATTTTAGGTTTACAGCCTCAATTTAATCCGTTATACCTGAGTTTGATTGGGCATCCTCGTCAGATTTCGTGCATTTTTCAGCAAAATTTTAACAAGAGTTCTAAAGTTGGCGTGCATCTTGCTTAATTTGCCTCAAATCTGAACTTTGAAATTGTTATTTTGCTTTATGAAGATGCCATTGCGCCATTTTAATACAGGAAAACCACCGCTAATGGATCAGCCTCATTCCATCGACTATCGCCTTTTGGTGGACAACCTGACCACTGCCATTATGCTGGTTGATAGTCACCTGAATATTTATTACTTAAATACGGCCTGCGAGGCTATGTTTGATGTCAGCCTGTTACGCGCATCAGGCACGCCGGTATTAAATATACTGCAAGCGCCGACAGATGAATTCAATACTGAAGAATCACTATATAACACGCTGCACACAGGCCAACCTTATACTCGCCGTGAGGCGACGATCATCGTCAACTTTAAAGACATTCATGTGGACTATACGGTTTCCCTGCTCAATGCGGGTAAGCCGAATCATCCTTTATTGCTCATCGAGCTGAATCAGCGTGACCGTATGCTGAAAATCTCTCGTGAAGAAAACTATATCCAGCAGCACCAGGTTGCGCGTCAGTTGATTCGTGGCGTGGCACATGAGATCAAGAATCCACTCGGTGGCATTCGTGGTGCAACCCAGCTTCTGGCACGTAGCCTTGAAGATCCGAAATATAAAGAGTTCACTGACATTATTATTAGTGAAGTGGATCGCCTGAGAAATCTGGCAGATAGCATGCTCGGTTCACGCCAGTTACCCAGCTATGAAATGGTTAATGTGCATGAGCCTTTAGAACGCGTCCGCTCACTGATTGTGAATCAGACTAAAAAGAAAATTAAAATTACCCGGGACTATGACCTGTCCCTGCCGGAAGTTCTGGCAGATCGCGATCAGCTGATTCAGGTCATGCTAAATATCTGCGTAAATGCCGTTCAGGCGATGACAGAAAACAAGGATTTCTTTATCGAGCATCAACCGGAACTCATTTTAAGAACCCGGATTCAGCGCCTTTATACCATTAGTGGGGTGATTCACCGATCTGTGGTTCGAATCGACATTGAAGATAATGGTCCGGGTGTTCCAGACGATATTATCGAAGCCGTGTTCTACCCGCTTGTGACCAGCCGTGCCAAAGGTACCGGACTAGGTCTCAGCATTGCTCAAAATATTATGCATCAACATAACGGAATGATTGAATGCCAGTCAGTTCCAGGAAAAACCGTATTTAGCTTATTTTTACCTTGGGAGTCAGATCATGTCGCGAAATAAAATATGGGTGATTGATGACGATCGTGCCATGCGTTGGGTACTAGAAAAAACATTTAAAGAAGAAGGTTTCGACGTTACTAGTTTTGAAGAAGCCCAGTCAGCACTTGATCAGTTGGGCGTAGATGCACCTGATGTGATCCTAACCGATATCCGTATGCCAGGTATTGATGGTCTGACCTTTTTAGGCAAGGTGAAAAATACCAATCCTGATTTGCCGGTTATTATTATGACGGCGCATTCGGATCTGGAATCTGCTGTATCCAGTTATCAAACAGGTGCTTTTGAATACCTGCCAAAACCATTTGATATTGATGAAGCATTGGCACTGGTCAATCGTGCGATTTTACATATCACCAAATTACAGCAGCAAGAATCTGCCAAATCTGCACCAACCATTCAATCGACTGAGATCATTGGTGAATCGCCTGCCATGCAGGAAGTCTTCCGTGCCATTGGTCGTTTGTCTCAATCACACATTACCGTGCTGATTAATGGTGAATCCGGTACAGGTAAAGAACTGGTAGCGCATGCCCTACACCGCCATTCACCGCGTAGCAATAAACCGTTTATTGCACTGAACATGGCGGCTATTCCAAAAGACCTGATAGAGACTGAATTATTTGGTCATGAAAAAGGCGCTTTTACCGGTGCAAATACACAGCGTCAAGGCCGTTTTGAACAGGCCAACGGCGGTACGCTGTTCCTGGATGAAATTGGCGACATGCCTTTTGAAACACAAACGCGTTTATTACGTGTCCTTGCAGATGGTGAATTCTATCGCGTTGGTGGTCACATTCCGGTTAAAGTTGATGTACGTATTGTGGCTGCAACGCATCAGGACTTGGAAAAACTGGTACATGACGGCCGCTTCCGTGAAGACTTGTATCACCGTCTAAATGTAATCCGTATTCATATTCCTAAACTGGCGCATCGCTCTGAAGATATTCCAATGCTGGCACAGCACTTCCTTGCGCGTGCAGGTAAAGAACTGGGTGTAAATCCTAAAATCTTACGTCCTGAAACTCAGGAATATATGCAGAAGCTGCCTTGGCAAGGTAACGTACGTCAACTTGAAAATACTTGTCGCTGGCTCACAGTGATGATTACCGGTCGTGAAGTTTACCCTGAAGATCTGCCACCTGAATTAAAACAGATTCCAATTCAGCAACAAGATCCGGGTGCTCCAATTCCAAACCTGAATCAAATTGCACCGCATCATTGGGATGAGTTACTGGGTCAATGGGCAATCCAGAAACTGAAAAACGGCGAAATGAAGCTGTTAGATGTGGCTACACCAATGTTTGAACGCACACTCATTAATGCTGCACTACAACAAACCCGTGGTCGTAAGCGTCATGCTGCGGAGCTTTTAGGTTGGGGACGTAATACCCTCACCCGTAAGCTGAAAGAGCTCGGCATGGACAGTGCGGAGGATGATGAAGTCGAAGAAGTCGAAGGCCAAGCCTGAAATTAAAAAAGCACCCTTGGGTGCTTTTTTATTGCTTATATATAGTAATGAGATTCTTACACTGTTAAACCGATATAACGCGAATAACCTGCCGCGCCTAGATCCGATTTTAAAATCAGATAATTCGGATAAGTACTTGTGGTGATTTCTTCGAACATGTTGACGATGTCATCATTGGCATGCAGTTCATCGACTGTTTTTCGCATAGTTTGCTCAAATTCATCGGTGATGTATTCAAAGCCGATATCCATGGCAATAAACAAGGTATGTTCACAGGGTTGAACATACTGTTCTTCTTGCCAGTTAATAATCTCTTGATGGCAATGTGGGCAAGCGATGTTGTCTGTGGCTTGGATATCGAGTTCAACGAGTTGATATGGCATTGGAATGATCTAGATGTGGAACTTTTGAATATTTTAGCAAATCCCAACATCATCGCAGTCATTCTTTAGAAAATTTCTACAACCATTGCACAAGCAATTCTTCCACCATTTCTTTACCTCGTAAATGATTCATCCAAGATGATGGAATTGCATCTACACCATAATATAAACCAGCTATACCACCCGCCACACATGCAGTCGTATCTGTATCATTACCCAGCGCAATTGCTGTCTTAATCACCTTTTCATAATCGCTAGCTTGTAGTGCGTAATATGCCGACTTTAAACAATCTACGACATAGCCAGTACCTGTCGGTCGATCCCAGTCATCACTTAAAATATGGTGCTCAAGCTCATCTAACGCACCATTCTGATCACTCAATTCACGCTTGAGTATTTCAATTGCTTCTATCCATGAATCTTGAATAGAACAACCATCTAAAATTTTACGTACCCATAAACAATATAATGCACAACATAATTTAGAACGGATATGCGCATGAGTCAGATGTGATTGTATAAATGCCGCCTCTATTAATTCACGATTAGAGCCTTGATGCCAGAGCGCTAAAGGCAATACACGCATCAGCGCACCATTACCATTGGCATATTCATCATTTTTCGCAACTTGATTTAACTAGATACCCGATTGATAACGATGTATCGCATCAACCGTTTGAATTCCCACATCGAATACCTGACCATCGACAGCCATATAACCTGATTGGTACCAATCGCAAATCCGTTGCATAAAATCTTCAGGATTGAGTTTCTTTTGATCTAACAATGAGGCCAACAAACATAATGCTTGTGCACCATCATCTGACCACGTTCCAATTGGAAGAGTGGCATAAGTCCGCGCAAATCCTTTTGGGGGAATCATATCAATTTGTTCAATATCAGGCAGCTGGCTCGGCACTTTAAACTCATAAGGCACACCTACCGCATCACCAACAAGTAAACCGTAAATCGCGCCCCGTATGTATTTTTCTCTATCCATGTTTTAGCTTCATTGTTGTACATTTCCCATAATTAACATAGCAAAATTACTGAATTTATTCATGAAATAATTGATCTTTTAATTTTTTTAACTACATTAAATATAAAAAACCCGCATTACGCGG
Organism: Acinetobacter sp. GFQ9D191M; assembly: GCF_011174875.1. Classification (NCBI taxonomy): domain Bacteria; kingdom Pseudomonadati; phylum Pseudomonadota; class Gammaproteobacteria; order Moraxellales; family Moraxellaceae; genus Acinetobacter; species Acinetobacter sp. GFQ9D191M. Next base: position 10,296 of record NZ_JAALGV010000067.1, on the reverse strand, counting down.
GTTTTTTATCACTTCAAAATCTTATGCAGATTTTTTCGCTTGGGCATTCTTACGAATCGTAATCATCACCAATTGAACTGCCGCAGGTGTTACACCCGGAATACGGCTTGCTTGAGCCAGTGTTTCAGGACGAATATCTTTTAACTTCAATGTAATTTCACGAGAAAGACCTGAAACAACATCATAGTCAAAATCAGCAGGAATCTTGGTTTCCTCTAAACGTTTCATTTGTGCAACGTCTTGATGCTGACGGTTGATATAACCTTCGTATTTCACCGCAATCTCAATTTGATCACCCACTTGTGGTGAAACTTCAGAACCTGTGAGCTCTGCAATTTGAGCAAAGGTAATGTTTGGACGTTTTAACAAATCAATTGCAGAACATTCTTTAGAAAGATCCGCACCCGTCATTTCTACGAATTTTTTACCCATTGGATTGTTTGGTGCAGCCCAAAGGTGTTGCAAACGACCTGTTTCTTTCTCTACAGCTTCCATTTTTTCACAGTAAGCTGCCCAACGTTCGTCATCAACCAGACCCATTTCACGACCGATTGGTGTTAAACGCTGATCCGCATTATCTTCACGCAACATCAAACGGTATTCCGCACGTGAAGTGAACATACGGTACGGTTCTTTAGTACCCAAAGTAATCAGGTCATCAACCAGTACACCCATGTACGCTTCATCACGTTTTGGTGTCCATTGTTCCTGATCCCATGCACGACGTGCAGCATTCAAACCTGCAAGCAGACCTTGTGCCCCCGCTTCTTCATAACCAGTAGTACCATTAATCTGACCAGCAAAGTACAGGTTATTGATCGCTTTGGTTTCCAAAGTGAACTTCAATGCTTGCGGGTTAAAGTAATCGTATTCAATCGCATAACCCGGACGAAGAATGTGTGCATTCTCCATACCACGGATTGAACGCACCAATTCAAACTGAACATCAAATGGTAAAGAAGTTGAAATACCGTTTGGATAAAGCTCATGTGTATCCAGGCCTTCAGGCTCAAGGAATACTTGGTGTGAATCTTTATCAGCAAATTTATGAATTTTATCTTCAATTGATGGACAGTAACGTGGACCTACACCTTCAATCACACCAGTGTACATCGGTGAACGGTCTAAACCGCCACGAATGATCTCATGGGTACGTTCATTGGTATGCGTGATGTAGCAGTTCACCTGTTCAGGGTGCATAGACACATCACCCATAAATGACATGGTTGGAGACGGGAAATCACCCGGCTGCGGTGTCATGACAGAGAAGTCGACTGAACGTGCATCAATACGTGGCGGTGTACCTGTTTTTAAACGACCTACAGGTAAGTTTAACTCACGTAAACGATGTGCCAATGAAATTGAAGGAGGATCGCCAGCACGACCGCCTGAAGCATTGTTTAAGCCAATGTGAATCACACCACCTAAGAATGTACCTGCAGTTAGCACCACAGTTTTCGCATCAAAGCGAATACCCATTTGGGTCACGACACCTTTAACGGTATCGCCTTCAACAATCAGATCGTCTGCTGCTTGCTGGAAGATGTCCAGATTCGCTTGATTTTCTAAAGTCTCACGAATCGCCGCTTTATAACGAACACGGTCAGCCTGCGCACGAGTTGCACGTACTGCTGCACCTTTACGTGAATTCAGAATACGGAATTGAATACCGCCTTTATCGGCAGCCAGCGCCATCGCACCGCCCAAGGCATCAATTTCACGCACTAAATGTGATTTACCGATCCCGCCAATGGCCGGGTTACAGCTCATCTGCCCTAAAGTCTCAATGTTATGAGTTAAGAGTAATGTCTGTCGACCCATACGTGCTGCAGCCAGTGCTGCTTCCGTACCTGCGTGACCGCCACCGATAACAATGACATCGTATACTTTAGGATAGTGCATAGTGGTAAATAGAGAGATAGAAAAAGGATAGCTGAACATTATAGCAAACTTCCTTCCAAAGTTGACAAAATCACTTGAATTTATCCTTCGGAATTTACTCTGCCAGCCAATAAAGCAATGTAATTAAACTTTGCATACTTACTATATAAATTAAACATCTAAACTCAAAAAGTTACCCGACTCATATTGTTTAATATTGATTAGTTTTTAATCTATAAAGTGGTCACATTACAAACAAAGGTATACATGATGAATAAGAATATTTTCCTAGCAACAGCGCTCTGCGGTCTATGTTTCGCTCCATTTGCAGCCTCAGCAAATGATAAAGTCGAGAAGGTTTATAATGCCCAAAAATACCAGCAAGTTTGTAAAGGTAAATCAGAGGGCGCTCCTGTAAGTTTTGCTTACCGCGGCATTATCTGGAATGGTACCTGTCAGCAACAGTTCTTCCCTTCATCATCAACCAATATCAAAGGCGATGAACCTGAACTTTATACATCTTGTAGTTCAGGCGGCAAAACTTCAGCAACCATTAATGGCACTCAGGTCAATGGTAAATGTGCATTAGGCTTTACCCCTCCACGTCCACAGTCACAAATGCAAACTCAGCCTCAAACCCCATCTCAATCAGGGATGTAAATCACTATATAGCTGATTAAATATATTTTTAATCAGAAACTTAACGGGTAAAATGCATAAATTTTACCCGTTTTTATATTGCTTATTTATTCATCTACGCTAAACTCAAAACATACCTAAAAAATGAATAATAAAAAGGAAACTTCATGGATTCGGGGTTTTTTAGTTTGTTTTTGCCGATTACTTTGGCAATTACGATGATGGGGTTAGGACTACAGTTAACAGTCAAGGATTTTCTGCATGTTAGTCGTTATCCCAAGGTGATTTTTATTGTCTTATTCTCACAACTGGTCATTTTAACCGGTTTAACCTTTTTAATCTGTCTGGTACTGGATCTGCCACCATTGCTTGCTGTAGGCATGATGCTGCTAGCTGCCTCTCCAGGAGGTGCCACTGCCAATCTGCTGAGCTATCTTTATAAAGGTGATGTGGCGCTTAATATCACGTTAACCGCCATCAATACGATTATTTCTATTTTCACCTTACCTTTTATTATGAACCTGTCCCTGTACTATTTTATAGGACAGGATACCGGCATCGGCTTACCGCTTGAAAAAATGGCCCAGGTTTTTCTGATTACAATTATTCCGGTTGTGATCGGCATGCTGATTCGGGCAAAATTTCCAAAGCTTTCAGATATTGTACATATGCCAATGCGGTTTCTATCTATCGCTTTTTTAAGCATGCTCTTGATTTATGCCATTTTCCAAGAGCGCTTTAACATCATCGAATATTTTGCCAGTATCGGGATTGCTACTTCCATATTATGTTTTTCCAGCCTGTTTCTCGGTTATTGCCTGCCTTTATTAATGGATATCCCAGACAAGATGGCACGCGCCTGTACCTTTGAAGTCGGCATTCACAACACAACTGTATCAATGACGATTGCGATTTCTGTCCTAAGTAATGTCACCATTGCCATCCCTGCGGGTATTTATTCAATTGTCATGTACGTTTTTGCTGGTATTTTTGGCTTTATGATTAATCAGCAGAAACTTAGCTATAGTGGCAAGAGTCGTTTATCAGATTTGTAACTTTCTAAGTCAATTGCCTGCTTAAGCTGTATGCTTTTTATAGAAAATTTAAAACTATTAAAATAAATTTCTATAAGGAGCATGCAGATGGACTCTGGCATCATAACAATATTCCTCCCCCTCGCACTCGCCATCATCATGGTGGGATTAGGACTCGAACTCACGCTCAAAGATTTTGCCCGGGTAAGCCAGCACCCTAAAGCAGTGCTGGTTGCCTTGTTTTGTCAATTAATTCTACTGGTAAGCATTGCTTTCATTCTATGTAAAGTTCTGACTTTACCACCTTTACTCGCTGTTGGTCTGATGTTGCTGGCCGCATCGCCAGGTGGCAGTACCGCAAATCTGTTCAGCTATCTGTTTAAAGGCGATCTAGCCCTCAATATTACCTTGACTGCGATCAATTCGGTGGTTGCTGCATTTACCTTGCCTTTAATTATGAACTTTTCCATTATGCATTTTATGCAGGACAGTCAGCAGATCAGCTTGCAGTTCGGAAAGATTCTGCAAGTGTTTGGTATCATTATTATACCAGTCGCGATTGGTATGTTGATTCGTCATTATGCGCCTGCACTTACAGTAAAGTTAAACAAGCCTCTTCGCATTTTTGCAGTCCTCTTTCTAGTACTGATTATCGCCGGAGCAATTTATAGTGAACGCGCCAATATTGCCGAATATCTGACTCAGGTAGGTTTAGCAACCGCCCTGTTCTGTCTCTTCAGCTTAATGATTGGCTATTTTGTTCCACGACTAATGAACATCAATTCTGCTCAGGCACGTGCCAGCGCTTTCGAGATCGGTATTCATAACAGTACACTCGCCATGACCATTGCACTTACTGTCATGTCCAGCACTGTGGTTGCCATGCCTGCTGCGGTCTATTCCATCTTCATGTATATCTTCGCGGCTATTTTTGGATTATTACTGAATCGCTTTGCTCCAGTAACTGCACGTCCTAGCATTTCTCCCACTCAGGAAAATGCGTTTTAACCGGTTTTCATAAAAAGGATGCGAAAGCATCCTTTTTATTTGACTCCGTCTCAAGAAGATCACACCTTCAAGCCGAACTTCCGTTACAATAGCTTTTTGAAAAAATGTATAAAGGTTATTTCTGTGAAGTGGTTACAAATTCATATTACAGTTGATCAAGCTCAGGTAGATTTTACTGAAACATTACTTAGCTCACTGGGCGCCGTAAGTGTCACTCTGGATGATGCTGAAAACCAGGATTTGCTGGAACCACTTCCAGGAGAAACACCGCTTTGGAATAAAGTGATCGTGACTGGCATCTATGCTCAGGAAGATGACGAAGAAGAAATCGATGTAGCTGCATTGGAAACCTTTATTCGCGCACAACTACCTGAAGCACCGATCCGCCATGAATTCCTGGAAGATCAAGCTTGGGAACGCACCTGGATGGATGCCTACGAGCCAATCCAGATTTCTGAAAAATTCTGGATTGTTCCAGAGTGGATGGAAGCGCCTGAAGCAGATGCAGTGAATATCAAGCTTGATCCAGGTTTGGCTTTTGGTACAGGTAACCATGCATCTACTTTCCTTTGCCTGCAATGGCTAGGCAAAACCGATGTAAAAGACAAGATCGTGATCGATTATGGCTGTGGTTCAGGTATTCTGGCTGTCGCGGCCCTGTTACTCGGTGCCAAATATGCCTATGCAACTGATATTGACCCACAAGCTGTTTTAGCCACCAAACAGAATGCTGAACTGAATGGCGTATTGGATCGACTTTATGTTGGTTTACCGGAAGAGTTCAACACAGAGCTTGGCGAGCAGAAAGCAGATGTGTTTGTTGCCAATATTCTGGCTGGCCCACTCATGATGCTTGAGCCTGAGTTCGCAGAATTGGTCAAACCTGAGGCAGAGTTCGCACTCGCAGGTGTTATCGAAGAGCAAGTTGCTGATGTTACTAGCATTTACTCAAAACATTTTGATATATTAGAAGTAGAAAAACGCGATGAACACTGGTGCCGTATCTCGGGGAAACGCCATAAGAATTAAAGAGTCTATAAAACATTTATGAGTGACAAGCGAACCCACTGCCCGACCTGCTCTACAACCTATAAAGTTACGGTTGCGCAATTAACCATTGCCCAAGGCATGGTTTGCTGCCCAAAATGTAGTACGACCTTTAATGCTTTATCGCATCTGGTGACCGAAGCACAGAATTCGGTCGCCCTTACCCATACGCCAAGTCATGTTTCTTATATTAATAGAAACCTCACCAAATCTACTTCTTCAGCTAATTCTTCAGATCAGCACTATTTACTGAACATTTTTGATGAAAAAGTTGAAAACTCAAATATTGATCTGAAGACCTATCTGAACAACCTGAATTATTTCAGTACTGAACCGATTGCAGTACTGCCTAGCATGAACTGGGATGATCAGGCTGATAAACAGCACAATAAAGGCCCGCTTTATTATTTAGGCTGGACCAGCCTAAACCTGTTCTTATTTGGCTTACTTTTATTTCAATTCTTCTGGTTCAATCCACACTATATTAAGAATAGTCATGTGATGAGTGTGGCTTTTAACAATATCTGTGAAGTGTTCAACTGTTCCAATCTGGAAGAACATTACAATCTGATCAATACCAATAAGGTCAAAGCCAAAGCGATTGCCACAGATAAAACCCAGTTTAGTGGTGAGCTAATCAATTTCCACAAGCGCAGTCTGGAAATGCCAAACTTAAGAGTTCACCTTAAAGATCAGGGTGTAGTCTTGGCGACTTATAATTTAAAACCTCAGGAATACCTGATCGAAAGCCTAGTTAAGATTCAACGTATTCCCCAAAACAGCCCATTTAAATTTGAATTTGTGCTTCCTGTCGACCGTAAAGACTTCGATAATTACAGTTTGGAAATAATTCGACCTTAATATTGATAAAAACTATTAAAAAACGAAAAAAAAGTTAAAAAAAATGCAGTTTTCTTGCTCACTTTTCCCGAGACAATGGTATTATACGCGCCACGAAAGCTATGTGCTGCAAACTCCTCGCTACTTTTTCACAACAAATACAGTCTTGCCTAATGCGCTATAAAACTTATTGCGTATCGAGCAGATTTTTTTGTTTTGATTTTGGTCAGTAACAAAACTTTAACTATTGTTACGCTTATTTTTCGACCAAATCGTCGAGATGTGGCAAGCTACAAGCTCAATGTAATGACCAAGTTTTAGAACTCCAGTTTTAGGATCTAAAATGGAGTTCATTTCAATTTCTAGACCACTTTTATATATCGCTTTACCCAAGTGATATTTGATTTTTCGGATTAATTCGCATGAATAGCAAATCTCCTATTTTTACTGCACAATCTGATGTCGCTCTTCGTATTCACGTAGATCGCGCAGTTCGCCACTACTTTGCACAACTGCAAGGCGAGCAACCTTCTCAGGTGTACGACATGGTGCTGGCAGAAATGGAGAAGCCTTTATTATCTGTCGTTCTAGAATATACGCGTGGTAATCAGACACGCGCTGCCGAGATTCTCGGACTAAACCGCGGTACTTTACGTAAAAAGTTAAAAGCTCACGGTTTAATGAGTGAATAAATGATAAAATGCTTGCGGCTACCGCAGGCATTTTTTTTGACTGTTAATTAGCTATTTAGATTTAATCTGTTCCTTGGTAACTGTGACGAAGATCATGACTATTAAACGCGCTTTAATCTCTGTTTCCGATAAAACCGGTATTGTGGAATTTGCACAAGACCTTGCTGCTCTTGGGGTAGAAATTTTATCTACAGGTGGTACATACAAATTGTTGAAAGACAATAATGTTGCTGTAGTAGAAGTTTCGGAGCACACTGGTTTCCCAGAGATGATGGACGGCCGTGTAAAAACGCTACATCCGAAAATTCATGGTGGCATCCTGGCTCGTCGTGGTCTAGACGAAGCTGTGATGGCTGAACACAACATCGATGCGATCGATCTTGTCGTTGTTAACCTGTATCCATTTGCTGCAACTGTAGCGAAACCAAACTGTTCACTGGCTGATGCAATTGAAAACATCGACATCGGTGGTCCAACAATGGTTCGTGCTGCTGCGAAAAACCACGCGTCTGTTGGTATCGTAGTAAATGCTGCTGACTATGCAACTGTAATTGCTGAGCTTAAAGCTGATGGTGCTTTATCTTATGCAACCCGTTTTGACCTTGCGGTTAAAGCATTCGAACATACTGCTCAATATGACGGTATGATCGCATCTTACTTAGGCGCTCGCGTAGGTAAAGAAGAAGGTCAGGCAGACAAATTTGCGCGTACTTTCAATACTCAATTAAACAAAGCTCAAGACTTACGTTACGGTGAAAACCCGCATCAGTCTGCTGCTTTCTATGTAGATCCTGCTGCGAAAGAAGCTTCTGTTGCGACTGCTAAGCAGCTACAAGGTAAAGAACTTTCTTATAACAACATCGCGGATACTGATGCTGCACTTGAATGTGTGAAATCATTTGCGAAACCTGCTTGTGTGATCGTAAAACATGCGAACCCATGTGGTGTTGCAGTTTCTCTAGACGGCATCAAAGCTGCTTATGATCTTGCTTATGCAACTGACCCTGAATCTGCATTCGGTGGCATCATTGCATTCAACCGTGAATTAGACGTTGCAACTGCACAAGCAATTGTGGATCGTCAATTCGTTGAAGTGATCATTGCACCAAGCATCGCTGACGGCGTACTTGAAGTGACTGGCGCGAAGAAAAACGTACGTGTACTCGTATGTGGTGAACTTCCAGCAATTAACGAACGTGCTCCACAGCTTGACTACAAACGCGTAAACGGTGGTTTATTGGTTCAAGATCAAGACTTGGGCATGATCACTAAAGATGACCTGAAAGTTGTGACTAAACGCGCTCCAACTGAACAAGAAATCGATGACATGATCTTCGCTTGGAAAGTTGCTAAATACGTGAAATCTAACGCGATTGTTTATGCGAAAAATCGTCAAACCATTGGTGTGGGCGCAGGTCAAATGAGCCGTGTCAACTCTGCTCGTATTGCTGCAATCAAAGCTGAACATGCAGGTCTTGTGGTTGAAGGTGCAGTCATGGCGTCTGACGCATTCTTCCCATTCCGTGATGGTATTGATAACGCTGCCAAAGCTGGTATCAAATGCATTATCCAACCGGGTGGTTCTATGCGTGATGAAGAAACAATTGCAGCAGCTGACGAAGCTGGTATTGCAATGGTATTCACTGGCATGCGTCATTTCCGCCACTAATTTTTAAGTATTAAATTTCAAACCCTCCTTTTCATAAGGAGGGTTTGCTACATCAGTAGATTGTTTAATATCTTGCTATAAGATGTTAAAAGATTTTTAAACCTCATTGGGTTTGTGGAATTTCATTTTCGAGGGAATTTTCTAAAGATGAACATTTTAGTTTTAGGTGGTGGCGGCCGTGAACATGCACTTGCATGGAAAATCGCACAAGACGATCAAGTAGCAAAAGTATTTGTTGCACCGGGCAATGCAGGCACCGCAACTGAAAATAAATGTGAAAATGTCGCTTTGGACATTCTCGACAATCCTGCCATCATTAATTTTGCAAAAAACAATGCAGTTGAAATGATTATTGTAGGTCCTGAAGCACCGCTTGTGAATGGTGTGGTTGATGCTTGCCGCGAAGCAGGCGTGAAAGTTTGGGGTCCAACTCAATTTGCTGCGCAGCTTGAAGGCTCTAAAGCATTCGCGAAGCACTTCTTAAAACGCCATAACATTCCAACTGCTTTCTACGATGTATTTACTGAAGTAGACGCAGCAAAAGCATTTGTTGAGAAAAATGGCGCACCAATCGTGATCAAGGCTGACGGTCTTGCTGCCGGTAAAGGCGTAATTGTTGCCATGACTAATCAGGAAGCATTTGATGCGATTGATGACATGCTGGCAGGCAACAAATTTGGTGATGCGGGTTCTCGTGTAGTCATTGAAGAATTCCTTGCTGGTGAAGAAGCATCTTTCATTTGTATGATTGATGGCGACAACATCCTGCCAATGGCGACCTCACAAGACCATAAGCGTATTTTTGAAGGTGATCAGGGTCCAAATACTGGTGGTATGGGTGCTTACTCTCCTGCTCCTGTTGTGACTGCTGACGTATTCGAAAAAGCCATGAATGAAGTGATGCGTCCGACTGTTGAAGGCATGAAAAAAGATGGTCACGTATATACAGGTTTCTTATACGCAGGCTTGATGATTGACGACAAAGGCCAACCAAAAGTGATTGAGTTCAACTGTCGTTTTGGCGATCCAGAAACTCAACCGATCATGATGCGTCTAAAATCATCTTTGGTCGATTTGGTTCAAGCAGGTCTTGAAGGTAATTTACCGAAAGAAGCTGAATGGGATGAGCGTAAAACTGTCGGGATCGTACTGGCATCTAAAGGCTATCCTGAAACGTCTAGCAATGGTGATGTGATTTCAGGTTTAGATACAGAAATGACTGATGTGAAAGTATTCCATGCGGGTACGAAAGTCAATGAAAATGGTGACATCGTGACTGCGGGTGGTCGTGTACTTTGTGTGACTGCATTGGGTAATACCATTGGTGAAGCACAAGCGAAAGCATTAGAACTTTGCCAAAAAGTAACGTTTGATGGTGTTCAATACCGTAAAGATATTGGTTACCGCGCGATTGCACGTGAAAATGCTTAATCTTAATTTAGATTAAGGAAAAACCCCGCTAAGTGCGTAATGCCAGTCAGTTAAG
>NZ_JAALGV010000066.1:0-36472 GCF_011174875.1 Acinetobacter sp. GFQ9D191M | reverse complement strand
TCCGTCTATCTCGTCGGTATGGGTGCATTCTAGAGGATTTCAGAATCATTGCAACCCCCAATTCACTATATTTTTCACGTATGTATCTTTTTTCTACGAATTTCGTTAAAAAATCGCTTTTTTATCTAAATTTTGAGCATTTTTCTTCTATAAAAGCCTTATTCATTGCAATTCAATTTAAAAAAGTAGAATTTATTAAGACCTGATAACTATCAAAAAACTGTGATTTTTAAATAAGACCGTAAAATTTAAGGGCTGTATCCAGAATTTTCCGAAATTTTCTTATATCAGCTTACATATTTTGCTGTTTTCTATCCGACTTATATATATGGAGCTTTTTGTAAGGTCAAAATCCTTGCTGTATACAGGTTTTTTCTTAACCCTGCTTTTAAGAAGCAAAAATGAGGATATGATCTTTCTAGATTTCAGATTATCCAGAAAGCTTATTTAAGCGCAGAAGAATAAGCAGAAGATTAAAATCGATTAAGCCACATTTGAGTATCTATCTTTTACCCAATGCTGCATCACTTCCTCAATCACTTCTTTCTTGCCACTATAGTCTTCAGCAGCAAACAATAATTTGGCCCGACGTGGCAGACGTTCTTTGACTAATGAAAAGAGTAAATAGTGAGAGGCAAGATCTAATTGCTGAAATAAAGCCTGTACCTGATCAAAAGATTTTTGTTTTTGCTCAGCAGATTCATATTCGAAGAGAAAACGCAAAATGAAATCGATGTCTTCATCAAACATCTGTTCAGTCTGGTATTGATACACCTTATTTACCTTTCTTTTTATAGATGGATTGAGATTCAAAGATGATTCATTCATCTCACTATGGATTTAACCTGAATCCCAGCTAATTCATCCATCTTTGTTTTGAATTTATTGAAGATTGAACATATAGCCAGACAACACCAATAAAAAAGGAAGAGATCTCTCCCAAAATCTCTTCCTTAGAATTGAATCTTTACCCGATCCATTATGTCATTATTATAGTTATTCACATTATATTAACTTGTCTCTTCACTTAGAGACCTGATCAATTATGGAGTTGTCTGTTATTGATCATTACCCTCTAGATATGCTTTTAACGGAATCTCTAGACGAATAAATCTTATACACAAAAAACCAGAAATGCAAGCCAAATGGCAAAATTTAAATGTTGTTTTTATAAGGTTTTTTTTGAATTTCTATATTTATATAATTCATATACAACTTAAAAAATAAAAGCAGGCCGAAGCCTGCTTTTATTTCAATAACTTAGAACCAGCCTTAGTCAACGAAGGTCACTTTTGCAATTGCTTTTTTGCTGGCCTGAATAATTAAAGTTACGTTCTCTTTCACAGAAAAAGACGCATCAACCGGTTTCCAGTCCACTTTTACAGTGCCGCGGCCTAAGGCATCTTTAGCTTGAGCAGCATTTTTGGTTAAGCCAGCTTCACGTAAAATTGAAGTAATGAAGATCTCACCACCAAATTCACCACGTGAAATGGTCACTTCTGGCGTACCTTCTGGCAGTTCACCTTCAGTAATGATATTACCTGCACCTTTATGCGCATGTGCAGCGGCTTCAGCACCATGGAAACGTTCTACCAGTTCCAGCGCCAAAATACGTTTCACTTCCTGCGGGTTACGGCCTTCTTCGATTTCTTTCAGTAAGCCCTGGATTTCTTGTATAGACTTGAAGCTGAGCAGATCGAAATAACGCTCAATCAATGAATCTGGCATAGACAGTACTTTCTGATACATCGCGCCAGGTGCATCAAATACACCAATATAGTTGCCTAAAGATTTAGACATCTTGTTCACGCCATCTAGACCTTCAAGAATTGGCACAGTGATACACACCTGCGCTTCCTGGTTATAACGGCCTTGCAGAGTACGACCCATCAACAGGTTAAAAGTCTGGTCTGTACCCCCTAACTCTACGTCAGCTTCCAAGGCGATTGAGTCATAACCTTGAACCAGTGGATATAAGAATTCATGAATCGCAATCGGTTGCTGATTGTTATAACGCTTGGTGAAGTCATCACGCTCTAACATACGTGCAACTGTTTGTTGTGATGCCAATTGAATCAGGTCAGCTGCAGTTTTTTGTGCAAACCATTCCGAGTTAAACACGACTTTGGTTTTGTTTGGATCAAGAATTTTAAATACTTGTTCCTGATAGGTTTTTGCATTTTCCAACACCTGCTCACGTGACAATGGCGGGCGGGTTGCACTTTTACCAGTCGGGTCACCGATCATCGCAGTGTAGTCACCAATCAGGAAGTACACTTCATGACCCAAGTCCTGGAATACTTTTAATTTATTGATTAAAACTGTATGACCTAGGTGCAGATCCGGTGCAGTTGGGTCAAAACCCGCTTTAATTTTTAAAGGACGATTCTGCTTTAATTTCTTCAGAAGGTCTTCTTCAGAAATAATTTCGTGGGTGCCTCGTTGGATGAGGGCAAGTTGTTCTTCAGCCGGCAGGAAATTTGACATCACAAAATCCAAATAGATCAGTTATACAATTTGTGCGATATACTAACACTTTTTCAGCACATTGCAGGCTTAAGAATAATCATGACAGCGATCTATATTGGGGTAATGACCGGCACAAGCATGGATGGTGTCGATATTGTTGCTGCTTCTTTTGATCCACTTCAGCTTCATGCCACCCTCACCTTGCCTTTTGATCCCGATCTTCGTGATGAACTGATGGCACTGACTTTGCCAGATGACAATGAAATCGACCGCATGGGCAAAGCTGATGTCGCACTGGCACAGATGATTGGTCATGGCATCAATGCGCTGATTAAAGGAAATAATTTAGATCGATCTCAAATCAAGGCGATTGGCTCACATGGTCAGACCATCCGCCATCGCCCCGAACACGGCTTCACCCTGCAAATTGGTGATCCGAATATCATTACTGAAATCACCCAGATTCCGGTCATTTCCGATTTCCGTCGTCGTGATCTGGCTGCTGGCGGTCAAGGTGCCCCTTTGGTTCCGGCTTTTCACCAAGATATTTTCCAGCATGACAGCATTCACCGTGTGATTCTGAATCTGGGCGGCATTGCCAATGTGAGTATTCTGCCGGCAGGCCAACCGGATCAGGTGTATGGCTTTGATACTGGGCCTGCCAATATTCTGATGGATGCCTGGTGTCAGCGTTATACCGGACAGCCTTTTGATGAAAATGGTAATTGGGCGGCTTATGGCACACCCATTCGTAACCTGTTAGATCGATTACAGGAACATGAGTTCTTCTCAAAAGAGCCACCGAAAAGTACCGGCCGCGAAGACTTCAATCTGGAATGGCTGGATGAACAAATTGCCGACTGGCGCAATGACCTTCAATACGATGAACTTGAAGATACCCCAGAAAATGTTCAGGCAACCTTAATGAAGCTCACTACCCGTGCGATTAAAAAAGCCATTTACCGTTCTGGCCTGGATACCGGTGAAGTCTATGTCTGTGGTGGCGGTGCTTATAATTCCCATTTATTGGAACAGTTACGCTGGCGTTTGCGTAAACATCACTGGAGCGTACAAACCACAGCCGACCTTGGTTTAAATCCGACTTGGGTGGAAGGCACAGCTTTTGCCTGGCTGGCGATGCGTTTTATGAATCAACTCAGCGGCAATCTGCCGGCTGTGACAGGCGCATCAGGTTATCGCGTTCTGGGCACGATTACTTCTGTATAAGAGCAGCTTTAAGCTCACTATATATAGTTATAAAAAAGGTCTGCATATTTGCAGACCTTTTTTATGATGAAGATTATATTTAGATCATGTCTAAATTCTTCCTAACGCATCATGAGTTTGGCATTTTCATTTCTAAATGCACGCAGGATTTGCTGTCCTGCCCGACCAGTCGGACTTAAACCGAGACGGTTTTGTTCCTGACGAATCGCCTGACGGGTTTTATCCCCAATCAGACCATCTACCTCACCAATATCATAACCACGATTTAACAGGAATTGCTGGATCTCACGACGTTCTGCACGTGACGTACCCGGATCATCGGTTGGCCAAGCTGCCTGGATGCTTCCTTTACCTTGTAAGCGGTCAGATAAATGTGCAATCGCTAAAGCATAACTTTCTGCTGCATTATAGCTGTAAATAGCATCAAAATTCTTAAAGACTAAAAATACCGGGCCATTTTCACCTGCAGGTGCCAATAAGCCAGCCTGAGAAGATTCTGATAAATTGCCCTGCAATAGCGAAGTACCGTCAGCGCGCACCACACCACGGTTCATCCAGCTACTCAGTGATTTTTTATTGCGTCGGCTTTCGCCTGCAACAGACATGCCTTGTGGAATTTTTACTTCAAAGCCCCAAGGTTGGCCAGTCTGCCAGCCACGTTTTTTCAGGAAATTGGCTGTAGAAGCCAGTGCATCAGGAATACTGCTGACTAAATCACGACGACCATCCCCATCAAAATCAACCGCCAGCTCATCATAAGTCGATGGCATAAACTGGGTGTGACCAAATGCGCCTGCCCATGAACCTTTGAGCTGGCTTTCATAGACATCGCCACGCTGTAACAGTTTCATAGTGGTAAAGAACTCACCACGGAAATAACTTTGACGACGACCTTCACAACTCAAAGTACCCAAAGACTGTAATAAAGGATATTTCCCGGAAATGTCTCCAAAATTACTTTCTACGCCCCATACGGCTACGATGGTTTCTGCCGGCACTCCATAGGCTGCGCTAATCCGGTTTAATACCTCACGATGTTGCTGCAGTTTCTGTCGACCCAGCTGCACACGCTCTTCATCCACCAGTCCGGACAGATAATCCCAGATTGGGGTCGAAAACTCAGGCTGATAATTCAGCTTTTCAATCACAGAATAATCGGGGGTTAAATTTTGCGTATAACGATCGTAGGTTGAACCACTTACGCCTTGTGCAATTGCCTGACTACGCAAATTGGCAAGACAATTCTGAAAATTATTTTGGGACGCATAATTGACCGGGCTGCTCGGCACAGAAGACATATCCGTTGATGTCACACGCTGACCATTAATAATCAGTTCTGCCTGTGCCTGTGTAGCAGCTAAAACCAAAGAACCAACAAAAAGTGCAAGCCGTTGCATAAGACCCTTAAATATTTAGATTTTGAATTATGTTTCTACCTTAGCAGTTCATGATGAAAATTAAAGCGCCAATGCGTAAATTTAAATTCATAATTCCTACACTTTTGAATTCATTTTGTAGCTTTTAAATTTAAAAACTTATCCACAAGCCTGTTTTAAATTCAAATCAGGCTCATTTTTTAAATTTAAATTCAAAACTCAGGAAATTACTTTTGAATTTAAGAATTATTGTGGATAACTTGCCTTCAGATCAGGACTCTTCAATCAACCAAAGGCTTCTGGTATATAGTATTTCTATTTTAAATTCATTTTTATTAGGAATAACTATTTTTAAATTCAGAACTTTGAATTCATTTATTAGTTTTAAATTTGAATTCATATTTTTGAATTTAAATTTAAACAACAAAGTTTAAATTCAAAGTTCATTTTTAAATTTGAATTTATTTTTATGAATTTAAATTCAAATATTTTTCCAGTTTTAAATTCAAACTCAATGTTAAGTTTATCCACGAGTGAATAACCTAGAATTCAGCCCAAAATAGCAGCGAATTAAATTATTATATTTATACTCAATTGATCAGTTTATAAGCAATTGACTTTAAAAATGATCCGACCAATGGCAGGGGATTTTTAAAGAGGCGCAATCATGCCTGAATCTGGACAAATAAAAAAGCGATCACCGAAGTGATCGCTTTTTTTATCAGCAGCTTAAAGCTTAGATGGTCATATCTTCGCTCAATGCCAATGGATTCGGTAAAATCTTCGCCAGTTGACGGCATAAAGTGGTCAGCTGAGCGCTGTCTGTGGGCATCAAAGTGATGTGACCAATCTTGCGACCTTCACGTTCTGTTTTATTGTACAGATGCAGGTGTGCGCCTTCTAAAGTCAGGACATCTTCAGATTTGGGATGCTGACCGATAATGTTCACCATCACGGTTGGACGCACCACTTCAGTTGAACCCAGTGGCAGACCTGCGACCGCACGAATATGGTTTTCAAACTGCGAGCAGACAGCGCCTTCAATCGACCAGTGACCTGAGTTATGCACACGTGGTGCCATTTCATTTGCATACAGGCCTTTGTCTGTCACAAACAGCTCAAGGGTCAAGACACCCACATAATTCAAGTGATTGAGCAGGCGAGTAATGTATTCTTGCGCGACTGGCTGCAGATCCGCACTATTGGGTGCCGGAACGATGGAATGCGACAGGATGCCGTTATGGTGATGATTTTCAGCCAATGGCCAAGTTTTGACATCACCATTTTGACCACGTACCGCAATGATGGATACTTCACGCGAGAAAGTCACAAAACTTTCGGCAATCAGTTCACCAGCAGGGCCGAGTTCCGCCCAAGCCTGATCAATTTGATCAGCTGAACGTAAAACAAACTGACCTTTACCATCGTAACCACCACGAGAGGTTTTTAGCACGATCGGCAAGCCAAGCTCAGCCACGGCCGTCTGCAAGCTTTCCAGTGAAGTTACCGCTTTATACGGTGCAACCGGAATTTCCAGTTCATCAAATAGGGCTTTTTCAGACAGACGATGCTGTGCGATGGCTAAAGCCTGACGTGGTGGATGCAAATCTTTGTTTTGCGTTAAAACATCGATATCAGCCAATGGTGTATTTTCAAACTCTAGGCTGAAGACATCTGCGCTATTGATAAAGTCCTGCAAGCCATTTACAGCTTTGGTGGAGAAAACCGGACCTAAAGCCGCAGAAGGGCAGTCCGTATTGGCTTCAAAGAACGTACATTGAATATTTAGAGGTAGTGCGGCTTGTGCCATCATCCGACCTAACTGGCCGCCACCAAAAATACCGATGGTTTTATCCATTGTGTTTGATCCCGTATTAAGCTTGGACTTACATTTGACCTGGAATATTGTTACTTGCGACTTTCTCGGTTTGTGCCGCGCGGAAATCTGCGACATTTTTTGCGATCTCTGGACGGGTTAAACCTAAAATCTGTGCTGCCATAATGGCTGCATTGGTTGCACCGGCAGGACCGATCGCCAATGTTCCTACGGCGATACCCGCTGGCATTTGCACGATAGAAAGCAATGAATCGACACCATTTAAGATCGAAGATTTGACGGGTACACCCAGTACTGGCAGATCAGTTTTGGCTGCACACATACCTGGTAAATGCGCTGCACCACCTGCACCGGCAATAATCACCTGAATACCACGATCACGCGCTTGTTCAGCATATTCAAACAGACGGTCCGGGGTACGGTGTGCGGAAACGACTTCGGCTTCAAATGGGACACCAAGCTGCTTGAGCATTTTGGCAGTGTGTTCGAGAGTTGCCCAATCTGATTGAGAACCCATGATAATACCTACGAGAGGAGTATCTTGTGCAGCAGCCGCATTCATTGCAAATTTTCCAGAGATTAAAGTAAGAAAGATAAATCTCGACGAGAGAGCCAAGCTTGAATAGGAGTTGCTTATTATAGACTGAAATTGATTTGGTCTAAAGTTCAGCTCAAGAATTAAAATTATCTGTTGGGAAAATGGTCAAAAATAAAACAATAATTTTGCGGCTAAAAATACAAAAATAGGACATACATCACATTAAAAAAAAGTATAACTATCAATATAAAACTTTTTTGCAATGAATAACTTAATACTAAAACCTATACATTGGCAGGGCATTTTTATGTGGTACAAACTAAAAATCTGGCTACAGAACCCCTCAGAAAACTTATGGTTGATGCCAGCTCTTGGCGCCGTCTTTGCGACCTTTTTCTCGCTATTTGCAATCGCCAGTCGCTATTTTATCCCGACCAGCACTGTTCCCAATATCAGTACTGAAACTCTGAGCAGCCTGCTAGATATTATTGCTTCCAGCATGCTGGCAGTCACCACTTTTTCCCTGTCGATTATGGTCGCAGCCTTTGCGTCTGCCTCATCCAGCGGGACACCACGTGCCTATCAGCTGATGATGAGTGATGACAATACCCGCCTTGCTATCAGCAGTTTTATCTCGGCTTTTATTTATGCTGTAATTGCCAAGATTGCGCTCGGGCTTGGCTATTATGGTCCTGCAGGTAGATTTGTACTGTTTATCAGTACCATTTTGGTATTGATGTACCTGATTTATATCCTGATTCGCTGGGTACACACCCTGTCGCAACTGGGCAACCTCACCACCACCATTCACAAAATTGAAGTCGCTGCTTCTACGGCCTTGGCGGAGTTTCGACATCAGCCGAATTTTGGTGCCACCGGACAACGTCCAGAGCAAGCAGCTGCCTTTCATGTTTTTAGTACCCAGACCGGCTATTTCACCAATTTTAATAGTGAAGGACTGGAGCAACTGGCCGTCAGCCAACAGCTGCATATCCATCTTCCCCAGCTACCCGGAAAATTTCTGGATCCGATGACGGCACTGGCAGAGGTATATAGCGACCGCGCTTTCAGCCCGGAACAGCAGCAGGAGATCCGAAACTCCATTTTGAATCATGTAATCATTGAAACCAATCGCAGCTTTTTACAGGACCCGCGTTTTGGTGTGGTGGTGATGAGCGAAGTGGGGCAGAAAGCGATGTCTCCCGCAGTGAACGATGTTGGATCAGCGATTAATGCCGTTGATGCCTTAACCCGAATCCTGATTGACAGCAAGGCCGCTGAAGATTTACCGGAGCGGGATTGTCCGCATATCAGTGTGGATATCTTTGATCTCGGGGATTTGATTTACAGTAGTTTTGCACCAATGGCCAGAGATTGTGTGGGTTGTATTGAACTCAATCAGAGAATATTGAAATGTTTAGCGATGATTCAACATAATGTACCCGAACCTGAACTAAAACAGGCTGCAGAAATAATGGCGATTGAATTAATCCAACGCTGCCTGAATAAACTGGAATTTGAACCGGATCGGCAGAAATTACTTTCTGAATTTAGAAGCCATTTCCCCCTGATTCAGCTGAGCCATTAGATCAAGTTAAGGGGTACGGAAGACAAAATAGACACATCCACACAGACATAAAGCAGCCCAGAGATAATCCAGTTTAAAGGGCTGTTTAAACATAAAAATCATAAAAGGAACAAAGACTAGTAAGGTCACGACTTCCTGAGTAATCTTCATTTGACCCACCGCCAGTCCCTGTTGGGCTAATAATTTGGTCGCTGGAATCATCAGGCTATATTCAAACAGGGCTATCGCCCAGCTAAATAAAATCGCCTGCCACAGTGGTGCATCATACGGCAGGAATTTGAGATGTCCATACCAGGCCAAGGTCATAAAACAGTTAGCAATCACCAGAAGAAATAGAGCCGGTAGCATCTGCATGCACTCTGCAAGAAGTTCGGGCTTATTTTACGATTTATTTTGCCAAAAGATATTCCGGAAGCTTGAAAATTTCCCTGAATTTGTCTGTGAAACAGGATTTAAAAAATCCCGCAGGAATGCTTGAACTTTGACTATCTTTTCGGTCAAAGCCTTGCTATCGTTGCTTGCAAATCGAATAAATCATGGCAACAGCACCAGTACAAAGTGATGTGTCAGGCAAAATGGAGTGAAGTAGATGCATCTGCATATTTTGGGTATTTGTGGCACCTTTATGGGTTCACTGGCATTACTGGCACGTGATCTGGGCCATAAGGTGACAGGATCGGATCAAAACGTTTATCCACCGATGTCGACCCAGTTAGAAAATGCAGGCATTACTTTAATGCAGGGCTATGACCATAGCCATTTACAGCCGCATCCAGATCTGGTGATTGTCGGCAATGCCATGAAACGTGGTATTGATGCCGTGGAATATATGCTGAATGAAGGTCTGCCTTATATTTCAGGCCCGCAGTTCCTGGCAGATCATGTGCTACAAGGTAAACACGTTTTAGGTGTGGCCGGTACCCATGGTAAAACCACAACCACCACCATGCTGGCATGGGTACTGGATCAGGCCGGTTTAGAACCTGGCTTCCTGATTGGCGGTGTACCGCTTGGCTTTTCTGAAAGTGCGCGCTTAGGTGGCGGTAAATACTTCTGTGTTGAAGCCGATGAATACGATTCTGCTTTCTTCGACAAACGTTCCAAGTTCGTGCATTACCATCCTAAAACGGCGATTCTGAACAATCTGGAATTTGACCATGCCGATATCTTTGATGATCTGGCAGCAATCCAGAAACAGTTCCACCATTTAGTGCGTACCATTCCAAGTGAAGGCCGTATTATTGCGCCAATTACTGAAACGAATATTGATGAAGTGCTAGAGCAGGGCTGCTGGACACCTGTGGTTCGTACTTCATTAAATGCCAATGAAAAATCTGAACTTTATGCTGAACAGCTTTCAGAAGATGGTTCTCACTTCAAGGTACTGCAACACGGTATCGTAAAAGGCGAAGTGAAATGGAATATGACGGGTCAGCATAGTGTAGCCAATGCACTAGCCACGATTGCTGCTGCTGAACATGTCGGTGTCTCTATTGAAACGGCTTGTGAAGCACTCTCAAACTTTGGCGGTGTTAAGCGCCGTATGGAACTGCTGGATACTGTACGCGGCATTGAAGTCTATGATGACTTTGCCCATCACCCAACCGCGATTGATACCACCCTTGATGGCGCACGCAAGCGTCTCGGTGAACGTAAGCTGTGGGCAATTATTGAACCACGTTCCAATACCATGCGTATGGGTAGCCATAAAGATGGCTTGGCACATTCCGCGCGTCTAGCCAATGAGGTGATCTGGTATCAGCCGGAAGGTCTGGACTGGGATCTGCAGCCGGTAATTGACGCTGCGTCAAATAAAGCTGTAGTCGCACGTACTCTGGATGAGATTATCCAGACCGTGGTGGCTGAAGCAGGTGAGGGCGATGCCGTGGTAATCATGTCCAATGGCGGTTTTGGCGGCCTGCATCAAAAACTGATTAGTGCTTTAAAAGCTTAAAAATTTATATGAAAAAGCCCGTAATATTGGGCTTTTTTATTTTAAAAATTAAATTCGCTTTCTATCTTTGTATAGATAATCGAACCTCATCCGAGATTAAATCAACTTTCTTATTTCACTGTTAGAATAGCTAAAATTTATCTTTTTTCTTTTCATTATCTTTTGTTGCAATCTGGACATAAGACTCATTGCAGTCTTTGGGTGCTCTAGGCACAATCAATAAGAACAACAGCATTTCGATCCTTTTTATTCTCAACCCTCCTGATGATTTTCCAGGCTGTAAAGGCAGCAAAAAAATAGCTTTATCCTCTCCTGTTCAGACCCTCATTTCCTTAGGAGATCTGTCATGACAACAATGAAAGCCATGGTTTATTACGGCGCCAATGATATCCGCTTTGAAGAACGTCCTATTCCCCAAATTCTGCAACCTACTGATGCCATTATCAAACTTAGCAAAGTCACCATTTGTGGTACTGACCTCGGGATCTGGAAAGGTAAAAATCCCGAAATTGAGGAGGTCGCAAAAGAAAAAACCGGCAGTTTTAATGGCCGGATTCTCGGTCATGAAGGTATTGGTATTGTGGAAGAAGTCGGCTCCGCAGTTCAAAACTTTAAAAAGGGCGATCGGGTGATTATTTCCTGTGTTAGCCGCTGCGGCACCTGTGAAAACTGTCAGAAACAGCTGTATGCCCATTGTAGAAACGAGGGTGGCTGGATCATGGGTTATATGATTGACGGTACACATGCCGAATATGTCCGAACCCCATTTGCCGATACTTCTCTCTATCATTTACCGGAAGGTCTGAATGAAGATGTTGCGGTCTTTCTTTCAGATATTTTGCCGACCTCACATGAAATTGGCGTGCAATATGGTCAGGTCAAACCAGGAGACAATGTAGCGATTGTCGGTGCCGGCCCGATCGGCATGAGTGCCTTGCTCACCGCGCAGTTTTATTCTCCAGCCAATATCATCATGGTCGATGTCGATGATAACCGACTGGAATTTGCCAAAACTGTTGGAGCCACCCATACCGTGAATTCAGCCAATGAAGATGCCATTCAACGTGTACTGGATCTCACTGATGGGCGAGGGGTGGACTGTGCTATTGAAGCGGTGGGCCTGGAAGCCACTTGGAATATTTGCCAGCACATTGTAAAAGAGGGCGGCCATCTGGCCAATGTCGGTGTACATGGCAAATCCGTCAATTTTGAACTGAATAAACTCTGGATTAAAAACCTGACCATTACCACAGGTCTGGTCAATACCAATACCACCGGTATGCTGCTCAAGACCTGCTGTTCCGGCAAGTTACCACTGGAAAAACTGGCCACCCATCACTTTAAGTTTGCTGAATTTGAAAAGGCTTATGATGTGTTTAAACATGCTTCTGACGAAAAGGCTTTAAAGGTCATGATTGAAATGACTTAGATCATTATCGGCAGCAAAAAAGTCCGCTATGCGGACTTTTTTATTTTTTAGCATCAATTAAAAATAGGGAATATAACCACGCTGTTTATAACCTTGAGGAGAAGCAAGATTGGCCTGATTTTCATCCAGACGATAGAGCAGTTCCAGGAATCCGCCCAGCTGTTCCTGTTGCAGTGCATGAGGTTCAAACTGGCCTAAACCGAAACGTGAAAATAAAGAAGAAATTTCACTATGTTTATGGACATATTTCATCGACCATTCCGAGAAATGTGGACGTTCTACCGTTGCATCCTGAAAGCGAAGCACCTGATGATGGCGTGGATCACGGCAAATGCTCTGAAACAGATTTTCTACCGCCTCTGCTTCACCTTCTAGACATTGAAAAAACTTGCCGTGGGAATAATATAAAACCCCGTTAATCTGATGAGCTTTATTAAATTTTCTCGCTACAGATAATATATCGCTAAGATCCTGTAATAACTCTTGTTCAGATTCTATCCGTTCACTGGCGTAGCAAAGCTGTAGCATAAGGTCATCTCACTGAAGAAAGAATTAAAAGCATAATTTAATCAATTATTTTAATTTAAGTCGATCATTTTTTAAGCAAATATCCGTTTTTGCTTACATTGTTTTAGGTTTGCTTTTCCAAAGAAAACTTCTAACAATTACCTCCTGAGAGGAAATCAATGATTTCAGATATATAGCGATAATGATGAAGGAGTGAAACCTGATGTTAAAAGATCTGATTTTCACTGTAGCGTTGTTGTGTATATGTTTTATGCTTTTAATTATGCTGAATGAGATGGCCTTGACGACCGAGACCAACATTCTGCTCAGTTCAGTTTTTGTAGGCTGGACGCTTTTACAGTTTGTTCGCCGTCGTATGTTTTTTTATATCAGTGTAAGCCTGATGATGGGAATACTTACGCTGTTAGGCAAATATGAAGAAGTATTATGGAACAGCATAGGCCTGATGGCAGGTTATGGCGTATATAACCTGCTGCAGCGTATTTCTGTACCTGTACTTAAGGGCAAATTACAACATATCTCTATCTTGGATAAGTTTAATTCAATTGCTAAATAGCAGCTGCCACATCCTGTAGGCTGCGATCACGTTTAAACATGACATCTACATAGGAACACTGGGGAATAATTTTTAAGCTATTCTTGCGGGCAAAGTCGACCAGCACATCCAGCATTTTGCGTGCTACACCTTGACCGCGTAAGGAATTATCTACCCAGGTATGATCAGCCACGATGGTCGATGCTTCTTGCCACTGATATGTAATTTCAGCCAGACGTCGACCATCTTCCTCCATAAAAAATACACCGCCGCGTTTTGAATCTTGATGTTGAATATCCATACTGAAGGCTGATCCCTTGATAAAATTATTGGTTTATTTAATTTAAAACATCTTCCTGAAGAAATAATATGAATTATTGTTAAGTTTTTAATATTGGATGAAATTTTTTATTTTCTTTCATCATTTCCTGTGAATTTTTTCAAATATTGATAACTTTTTATTTCTCTATTTTGCCTGATTGAGGGTGATGCAGTTTTAGTCATCGCATGTCACCCCAAAAATTTAATTTTAGCTACTCCCTAATTCAGAAAGACAGGATTAGAATGCAGCATCTTTTTGCATGCAACTTCGTATGTCTGACTCATCTTCCGCTTCTTCTCTCACCGAGCAATGGATTGGTGTCATCGCTTTAGCCTGCGCGGCTTTTATTTTTAACACCACCGAATTTATTCCTGTGGCCTTGCTGAGTGGAATCGGGCAAAGCTTTGCCATGTCCGCCACTCAGGCGGGCATCATGCTGACCATTTATGCCTGGATCGTGGCCCTACTATCTCTTCCGATCATGCTGCTCACTAAAGCCATAGAACGGCGTTTTCTACTGATGCTGGTCTTTGCGGTCTTTATTTTAAGTCATGTGCTGTCCTATTTTGCCTGGAGTTTTAGCATGCTGGTGATCAGTCGGATAGGGATTGCCATCGCACATGCCTTGTTCTGGTCGATTACCGCTTCACTCGCGGTTCGGGTTGCACCGAAAGGTAAAGAGTTTCAGGCACTTGGTTTATTGGCCACAGGAACAGCGATGGCGATGGTGCTCGGTATTCCATTTGGCCGGATGATTGGTGAGGCGTATGGCTGGCGTAATAGTTTTGCCCTGATTGCGTGTCTCGCATTGATCATTTGCCTGATTCTGGCCAAAACCTTGCCATTGCTTCCAAGTGTCAATTCAGGCTCCCTCAGCAGCTTAAAAAGCCTGATCAAACGTCCCAGCCTGATGCTAGTTTTTGCCCTCACTATTCTGGTGATTACGGCGCAATTTACTGCTTATAGTTATATTGAACCGTTTTCCCTGAATATCGCCCACTTTGATTCAGCCCAGACCACAACTTTACTTCTGGTTTATGGCGGGGCAGGATTCCTAGGCTCCTATCTGTTTGGCCGTTTTGCTGCGCAGTTCCCAAAAATGACTATTCCTGCTTTTACTTTTGGATTGGTTATTTCCATGCTGCTGTTATTACCACTGTCGAGCACAGTCACAGGCCTCTCTGGCTTATCTCTGCTGTGGGGTTTGAGCATCATTGGTTTCAGCCTGGCCCTACAATCTAAAACCCTGAATCTGGCTGCAGATGCTACAGATGTTGCCATGGCCATTTATTCAGGCCTGTATAATGTCGGTATTGGCGGAGGAGCTTTGCTTGGCAGTATAGTCACGCTTCAGATTGGACTATCGAGCATTGGCTGGGCCGGAGCAGGGCTGGCGATCCTTGGATTTCTGCTTAGTCTTTATTTGGTTCAGCGCCTAGACTTTTTGCCCAAAGCTGCTGATTAAACGCTGCTTTTTGTAAAATAATTTGTGATTATGCACAAAATCTGTCATGCTCATTTGATATTGAGCAATTGCTCAAACAGAATTGAGTTTGAACAAGGGGAGTAGCCTCCTCCAAACGTTTAAGAATCAAGTTTCAGTTTTTGAACGTGTCAGAATATCGTCATTACACTTTGCAAAAAGTCGGTATCTGAGCATCTTGAAATGCCACTGGATCTCCTCCAGTAGAGCACAAAGATGTAGGCAAGACCTTGATCATGTTGTTATAGATGTTTTTCATCTGGCAGCTGGTCAAGGTTTTTTTATGGCCAGTCGTCCGATGTGGAGAATTCACATGGAAACAATTGGTACGCTCTGGCTGTATCTTGTCTTTTTCGCAATTGTCGCCGTCATGCTGGTGATCGATTTTGTCGGCTTTAAACATCAGCATGGTCAGGAAGTAAAAGTCCGTACCGCTGCCTACTGGAGTATCGCCTGGGTCAGTGTCGCGACTTTATTTGGTGGTGGATTATGGCTGTATCTGGAGCAGACTGCAGGTGCGGCAATTGCCAATACCAAGGTCATGGAATACTTTGCCGGTTATCTGCTGGAAAAATCCCTGGCAATTGATAATGTCTTTGTCTGGCTGATGATCTTTGCCGCCTTTGCCATTCCACCAGCGCTACAACGTAAATTGCTGTTATATGGTGTACTGGGTGCCATTATTCTGCGGACCATCTTTATTTTTATTGGTGCCTGGTTTGTACAGGAATTCTCCTGGATTCTGTATCTCTTCGGTGCGTTCCTGGTGTATACCGGCTTCAAATTCCTGCGTGGTCAGCATGAAGAAGACAGCAATATTGAAGATATGGCCATTCTGAAATGGCTACGTAAACATATGCGTATCACCCCGCAACTTCAGGGCGATAAATTCTTTGTCCGTCAAAATGGTTTGCTTTGGGCAACGCCGTTATTCTTGGTGCTGATTCTGGTCGAAGCCTCTGATGTGATCTTCGCAGTCGATTCTATTCCTGCTATTTTTGCTGTCACCACCGACCCTTTCATTGTGCTTACTGCGAACCTGATGGCAATTTTAGGCCTGCGTGCCATGTTCTTCCTGCTCTCAGGTGCAGCCTCAAAAATGCATTATCTGCCTTATGGCCTAGGTTTGATTCTGGTCTTTATCGGCTTTAAGATGCTGATGCTGGATGTATTCCATATGCCGATCTGGATTTCACTGAGCTTTATTGTGATTGTCTTGACGGTGACTGCGATTTTGTCGATTCGTCATAGCAAGAAACATAACGAAACTACGCTGTAAAGCTAATCATAAAAAAAGCCTGCTGATTCAGGCTTTTTTATTTGTCTATAAGCTCAGCTGCATACGCACGCTCTGTTGAAATTATTCGTGATTGTCTGATCTCATAAAAAATACGCATGGTTAAATATGAATGTTCATATAAACATGCTAATTTTTTCAGCTACAATCAATCGAAAAAATCAAAAAGCGCAGGTTTTAAATGTCTTCTATCATTGCAACGACGGCAATACGCGGTCGCTTCCTGGATATCAAGAATACGGTTGCCCAAGCGCGTGAAATTCACGACCAAGTGCGATATGTAGAAGATGGCTTGCTCATCAGCCAGAATGGTGAGATTCAATGGTTTGGCAGCTGGGAAGAGGGGCAGCAGCATCTGCCTGAAGGAGTGCAGGTAGCTCATTATCCTGAGCAGCTGATCGTGCCAGGTTTTATTGATACCCATATCCATTTCCCGCAAACCGAAATGGTCGGTGCTTATGGGGAACAGCTACTGGAATGGTTAAATACTTATACCTTCCCGACTGAGATCCAGTTTCAGGATCCAGCCTATAGCCAGAAAATTGCACAGTTTTTTATTCAGGAATTGCTGAAGAATGGCACAACCACAGCTTTGGTGTTCTGTACCGTTCATCCGGCTTCGGTAGAAGCACTGTTCGAAGCGGCTACAGCACAGAATATGCGTCTGATTGCCGGTAAAGTGCTGATGGACCGCCATGCACCTGAAGCCCTGACGGATACTGCAGAATCTGCCTATAGCGACTCTAAAGCCCTGATTGAGAAATGGCATGGTAAAGGACGTAATCTTTATGCGATTACGCCACGTTTTGCTCCGACCTCAACGCCTGAACAGCTGGAAAAAGCAGGGCAGTTAAAAGTCGAATATCCAGATGTTTATATCCATACTCATCTCAGTGAAAACAAAAATGAGATTGCCTGGGTAAAAGAACTCTTTCCGGAACGTGAAGGCTATCTGGATGTCTATCATCATTATGGACTGACCGGCGCTAAATCCGTATTTGCCCATTGTGTGCATCTGGAAGAAGGGGAGTGGGATTGCATGCATCAAACCGACTCTGCGATTGCCTTCTGCCCAACCTCAAACCTGTTCCTGGGTAGCGGCTTGTTTCCACTGAAGAAAGCCTGGGATAAAGGCGTGAAAGTCGGCTTGGGTACCGATATCGGGGCAGGAACCTCCTTTAATCAGCTGCAAACCCTGAATGAGGCTTATAAAGTGCAACAGCTGCAAGGAGAAAAACTTTCGGCTTTTGAGTCGCTATATCATGCGACCTTGGGTGGTGCGAAAGCCTTAAGTCTGGATGACCGCTTGGGGAATTTCAATGTGGGCAAAGAAGCAGACTTTGTGGTGCTTGATCTCAATGCCACAACCTTACAACAACTGCGGCAGAGCAGAGCCAAAAATATTGAAGATACTTTTTTTGCACTGACCATGCTGGGAGATGACCGTAATATTGCAGCAACTTATGTCTATGGACAGGCTGTCTATGTCAAAGCCCAATAAATCGCGTCAGCGTAGGATCATTTTGGCTGCAATCGTCGCCGTCTGTGCCTTTGCGCTGAAGAGAGATTCACAGCAGCCCAAAAATTGATTACATTTACAGCAAGTAAAACAGGTGCATCTCAAGCAAGGATGTATTAAAATTGCTGCAATTCAGGTGTTGCAGGTCAACACCTTTTTTATTTTGCTATTTTTATTTTTTAGGTATCTACCCATGACCGTTCAAATGAGCGTAATGATTTCCGCTGAAGAAATTCAAGCTAAAGTCAAAGAGCTTGGTGCTAAAATCGATGCACACTATGCCAATAGTGACAAAGAGCTTGTACTTATCGGTTTGTTACGCGGTTCAGTGATTTTCATGGCAGACTTGTGTCGTGCCATTACCAAGCCACATGAACTCGACTTCATGACTGTATCCAGCTACGGCGGCGGTACGATTTCGAGCCGTGATGTCAAAATCCTGAAAGATCTGGACGGTGAAATCCGTGGTAAAGATGTGCTGGTGGTTGAAGATATTATCGACTCAGGTAATACCTTAAGCAAAGTATTGGAAATCTTGCAAACCCGTCAGCCAAACTCAATTGAACTATGCACTTTGGTGAGCAAACCTTCACGTCGGGAAATCGAGCTGGAAGTAAAATTCCTGGGCTTTGAAGTCGAAGACAAGTTCATTGTCGGTTATGGCCTGGACTATGATCAAAAATACCGTCATATTCCATTTATTGGTGAAATCGGTCTTTAAGAACCGGTTTAAAAGAAGTGGCTTCGTGCCACTTTTTTTTATTTCTTGAATCATTTCAGTAACACAGCAAACAAAAACGCAACAGCCCGTTGCAGGACATGACTTTTTTCAGGACTTTTCTTGCCGCAAGATAAACTTGATGTAAAAACAAAGACATGATAACAAGGAGTATGCTGATGTGGTCAATTATCGTTGCAATTGTAGTGGGTTTTATTGCGGGTCTGGTTGCACGCGCAATTCACCCTGGTGATGACAAGGCTGGATTCATTGTTACGACCCTGCTGGGGATTGCCGGTTCACTGGTTGCGACCTTTGCCGGACGTATGCTGGGCTTGTACTCCCAAGATTCTGCCGCAGGCTTCATTGCTTCAGTGATCGGTGCCATA
Organism: Acinetobacter sp. GFQ9D191M; assembly: GCF_011174875.1. Lineage (NCBI taxonomy): Bacteria > Pseudomonadati > Pseudomonadota > Gammaproteobacteria > Moraxellales > Moraxellaceae > Acinetobacter > Acinetobacter sp. GFQ9D191M. The sequence continues at coordinate 17,263 of NZ_JAALGV010000066.1, read as the reverse complement.
GTCATCCTGTTTATCTACAATATGGTGACTAAACGTAAACGGATCTAAGCTCTGCTTGGCATAAGTTTCTTTCATAAAAAAAAGAGCGCCTAGATAGGTGCTCTTTTTTTATTTGCTGATCATGGTCAGAATTTTACAGGCCGAATTCTTTGAAGCCTTGTTCAATCTGTTCTGCTGGCTGAGCGCCCATGATTTTAAAACCATTCGAGAATATAATTGCTGGAGTGCCATTTATACCGAGTGATTGTGCCAGCTGTTTATTACGTTCAATCGGGTTGGCACAGCTCTTTTTCGATTTAGGCTGTATACCTTGACCAATTAGGTCTTCCCAAGCTTGGGTCGGATTTTTTTCACAATAAACTTGTTTAGATGGCGCAATTGACTGCTGTTTTAAGGGCAGGATGAAGGTATAAATGGTGACATCTTTAAGTTTTTTCAGCTCTACTTCAAGTTGTTTACAATACGGGCAATTTGGGTCAGAAAAGATGGCAAGCTGACGTTTCCCTGTCCCTCTGACTGATTTAATTGCATCCTGAAGCGGTAACTTTTTCCAGTCGACACTGTTTTGTTCGAGTAATAAATCCTGAGTCAGATTATGCTGGTCCTGGATCCGAAACATTGAACCGGCTAGGAGATGCTGAGCATCTTCATTCAGATAGACAATCTGTCCCTGCATGGAACCGCTATAGATTCCTTTCATTTCGGTAGGCTGAATATTTTCAATTTTTAGGTTGGGACTGTTTTTTGCCAGATTGGCTTTAACTGTATCCACATTGGCAAAGCTAAGGCCAGGGAAGAGGGTCAAAGCCAGCAGCATATTTCTTATTTGCATGAATGTCCTGCTCAGGTCCAAGTTAAATGTGTTTCGATTTTAGTCTTTTTAAAAAGAAAATTCTGACTATTTTATGTAGCCTGATGTTCAAATCGAACTGATCAATCAGTTATGTTTCACGTGGAACATTGACCCTTTAATGCTGATTGACTTCTACCAAGATATGCACGATTTCTTCATGAATAGAGATCGCCTCCCGGATCTGATCAGCACTAATGGGGATTCCCGTTTGAACGGCAACAAAACAGGAAAATTTACCTTTACCGACTCTCGATACATGCAGGTCAGTTAAATGCAGATCATTCCCATATTCAGCAATGACTTCACGTATTTCTTCGACCACTGGGGCATCCATATCGGCATCCAGTAAAGTCTTGGCACTTTGCTTTAGCAGGCCAATCGCCCAGCGTGCAATCAGGATTGAGCCGACCAGTCCCAGTACTGCATCGAGAAAATCCCAGCCCATATATTTTCCAGCAATCAAAGCAATAATCGCCAGAACAGAAGTCACGGCATCAGCAACCACATGCAGAAAGGCCGCTTTATGGTTCAGGTCATGATGACCATGATTATTATCATGCTCGTGATGGGAAGGCCCATGATGATGATCATGGTGATGGTACCCATCATCATGCAGCAACCAGGCACAGGCCAGATTAATCAATAGTCCTAAAATCGCGATTGGAATGGCTTCGTTATAATGAATCTGAACTGGCGAAAAGAGACGTTCTACTGAATGAATCGCCATAAAACCGGCTACCACAAGCAATAAAATTGCACTGCTATAACTGGCCAGAATTTCAATCCGCCAAGTGCCCATATTAAAGCGGGGATCATTCGCATAATGGCGGGCCGCTTTATAGGCAAAGTAAGCCAGCCCCAAGGCCAACACATGCGAGCCCATATGCCAGCCATCGGCAAGCAAAGCCATTGACTGGAAGATCCATCCCCCTAATACTTCCAGCACCATCATGACGGCAGTCAGAATCGTGGCAAACAGAATCTTTTTCTGTGCGAGTGGATTACCTTCATCAAATTGATGGCTGTGCGAATCGGCGTTATGTTTTTGCATAAAAGGGAACTGTTATTAATACTCCCCCCTAGTATATTTATTTTTGGAGATTTGTGGTGAGTCATGTACATGATGATAAAAAAATATTAAACCGGGTACGGCGCTTGCAAGGTCAGATGAACGCTGTAGAGCAGTCTCTCTTGAATCCTGAAGCAGGTTGTATTCAGGTCCTGCAACAGGTTGCAGCCGTTAAAGGTGCCATAAACGGTTTGATGAATGAGTTGATCGAAACCCATTTAAGAGAGCATGTCATTGGAGAAGGTGCAGTCAATGAAGAAAAACTGGCTGAGTTTTTAAAATTATTAAAACGTTATGGCTGATTGTTTAGCTCAATATTTTTGTTTTGTTTACAGCAAGATAATTGACCGCTTTTTCATCTAACCGATACACTGCCACCCATTCTCTTCTTTCTTCCACATCATTCTTTTTAAAGTGTGGTGAAACTTTTACGGCAGCTACATGACAGAAAATATCTCATGGCGACCTTTCGCCATGGTCAGTCTTGCATTGATTATGGGTACCATCGGTACAGCACTGGCAAGTCCGCTTTATCCCATTTATCAACAGATCTGGCATTTATCCCCAAGCCAGATTACCTATATTTTTGTCGCCTATATGTTTGGCTGTCTGGGTACCTTGTTATTCCTGGGACGTACCAGCAACACGATTGGTTTCTTAAGAACCCTGCAAATTGGCCTGGTATTTATTAGCATTGGCTTGGTCATTTCAGTCTTTGCCGAGAATGCGCTGATTTTGTCGGTGGGTCGTTTTATTATTGGCATTGCTTCAGGCCTGATGACCACTTCAGCAATGCTGGGCATGATGCAAACCATTCCAGAGTCTTACAAGCAGCTTGCACCACAACTGGTGTCGATTCTGACGGCCATAGGCTTTGGTTTGGGGCCGTTTGTGGGTGGAGTGATTGCGCAGTTCTCTCAAACCCCATTAATTACTCCATACCTCCCAATTATTCTTGGGGCAGTGCTGTGTTTTGTCGGATTATTCTGGCTAAAAACACCTGCTTTTGAACGCCAGCCTTTTAGTATTGCACCGAAATTACTGCGTCCTGAACCTCAGTATCATGCTGTATTCATGATTGTGGGATTGACTGCATTTAATGCCTTTGCTGCTTTCAGTTTATTTGCTTCACTGTCACCGTCTTTTGTGCAGGATATCTTACCTTGGCATGGTCCTTTGGTCAGTGGTACCGCCATTACCTGTATTTTGCTGATTTCTGCTGTGGTGCAGTTCTTTGCTAAAGCTGTTCCTGCAAAGAAATGTCTGAATATTGGCTTGATGATTATGCTGGTGAGCTTGGTTAGCCTTGCTCTCTGCATGATCCTTAAAGCAAGTATCTTGTTCTTTGCCAGTGATATTCTATTCGGGATTGGACATGGTTTTGCCCTGATGGGCGCATTCGGTGTAATTCATGCGATTACAACCTTGCAAAACCGTGCAGCCGTGATGTCGACTTACCTGTTTATTGGCTATTTGGGCACAATTGTGCCGATTATCGCGGTGGGATATCTGGCTGATCACTTCGGCTTAGGATTTGCCGTGATCAGTTTCTGTGTGGCGATCAGTGCACTCTGTCTAATCTTGTGGTTATGGCATCAAAAACTGCAGATAAAAGCCTAATAAAAAAGCCCCCATTTGAGGGCTTTTTTATTTTTTAAATATTATTTACCAATACAGAATGATCCAAAGATCTTACCCAGCAAATCATCCGCACTAAAGTCACCGGTAATCTCGCCCAGTGCGTTCTGTGCCAAACGTAAAGACTCTGCGACCAGTTCACCTGCGTTATACACTACAAGTTGCTCACGGGCTTCAGCTAGGTACATCTGAGTGCGCTTCATTGCGTCTAAATGACGGGTACGGGCAATGAAGGTATCTTCTTCAGGCTGGAAGCCTGCATGCGCTGTAATCGCATCTATGAGCGATTGGACACCGGTTTCCTGCTTAGCTGAGACAGTAATATGACGGAAGCCTTTAAAATCTCCCATGACAGCATCGGCACCGGTCAAATCGGCTTTATTCCCGATCAGGATCAGGCGTTTCGGCTCGAGATGCTCGGCAAAATATTCTTGAGCGAGTTGTAATGGATCATCACCTTGGCTCAGGTCATAAACCAGCAACAGCAGATCGGCCTGTTCAATTTCTTTAATTGCGCGGCGAATACCTTCTTTTTCCACGATATCGCCGGTTTCCCGCAGACCAGCAGTATCGGTCAGGGTAATCGGCAGGCCATTCAATGTGATCTTTTCATGCAATACATCACGGGTTGTCCCGGCAATATCGGTCACAATCGCACGTTCATTACCTGCTAGGGCATTGAGCAGGGAAGATTTACCTGCATTCGGTTTACCGGCAATCACCACCTGTAAGCCTTCACGCAGCAACTGACCCTGACGTGCAGATTGCTGAACCTGAGTGACGGCATTCGCCACGCCATCCAGCAGATTTAAAATCTTGCCATCCGCCAGGAAGTCGATTTCTTCTTCAGGAAAATCAATCGCCGCTTCGACATGCAAACGCAAATGAATCAGCTGTTCTAATACCGTATTGACCTTAGTCGAGAATGCCCCTTGTAGAGAACGGACTGCAGACCGGGCAGCCGCTTGGGAGGTCGCATCAATCAGATCGGCAATGGCTTCAGCCTGTACCAGATCCAGCTTGCCATTCTCAAAGGCACGCATCGAGAATTCACCGGCTTTGGCTGCAGTGGCACCCAGTTCCAGCAAACGGCCCAACAGGGCATTCTGAATCACCGGGCCACCATGACCTTGCAGTTCTACTACATCTTCACCAGTAAAGGAATTCGGATTCGGGAAGCAGATCACCAGACCTTCGTCCATCACTTCACCAGCTGCATCATAGAACTGGCGAAAACCGGCAAAACGGGCTTTAGGCAAATCTTTTTGGCTCAAGGCCTGGGCAATTTCATAAGACTTGGGACCTGACAGGCGAATGACACCTACACCGCCACGTCCTGGGGGAGTTGCAATCGCAGCAATCGTAGTTCGGTCGAGCATAACATTCACCTAGAAAAACTTAAAAGTACAGCAAAAAAAATCCGCTCAAGATTACCATCTTAAGCGGATTTATTCAGCCCATCAGTACAACTTAGTTGACTGGTGTTGCCTCATCGCGTTTAGCACGGTCTTTGGCAACAGACTTGTTGATCAGTGTTTGCTGCAAGATCGTGATCAAGTTGTTCACAATCCAGTACAACACCAGACCTGCCGGGAAGAACAGCAAGAATACTGTAAAGATCACTGGCATAATCTTGAACACTTTCGCCTGCATTGGATCAGTTGGCTGCGGATTCAGCATCTGCTGAATATACATGGTCGCACCCATGATCAATGGCAGGATGAACCAAGGATCCATTGAAGATAAATCTTGGATCCAGAACATCCATGGTGCATGGCGCAGTTCTACAGATTCCATCAGTACCCAGTACAGTGCCAGGAAAATTGGCATTTGCAGTAACAATGGTAAACAGCCAGCAAGTGGATTCACCTGCTCACGTTTGTACAGTGCCATCATTTCCTGAGAGAAGCGCATACGGTCTTCACCGAACTCTTCTTTCATGCGTTGCATTTCAGGTGCAATCACACGCATTTTCGCCATAGAGCGGTAGCTCTTCGACGACAATGGCCACAGGATCAGTTTCACCAGTACGGTTAACAGGATGATTGCCCAACCCCAGTTACCCACTAGACCATGGAAGAACTCAAGACCAACAAACAGCAGTTTGGCAATTGGCCATAACCAGCCATAATCTACAGTCTGGTTCAGACCAGTCGCTAGGTCTTTCAGCTCCGATTGAACTTTTGGACCAGAGTAGAAGGTCGCATCGATTTCAGCTACGGTGCCTGCAGGCACATTGAAAGTTGGAGAAGTAAAACCAATGATATTCATGTTATCAGTTGATTTACGTGATTCCAGCTTCGCACTGTAGGCTTCACCATTGGCTTGAGTCAATTTCAGGTTACCTGGCACCCAGGCACTCACGAAGTAGTGCTGAACCATTGCAACCCAGCCACCTTTGGCTTCGGTATTCAGTTTTTCTTCAACAAAGTTGTCAAATTTTAACTTGTTGTAGTTTTCATCCGGTGTACCCCAAGCGCCGCCCAGGAACGTTCCCAGTGTGAAGATACCCTGATCAGATTTACCAGGATCTTCGGAATTGTCACGTTTGATCTGACCGAACATCTGACCTTGCCAGGTCTGGCCGCTACGGTTGACCACTTTATGATTCACAACTACCGGATATTCACCTTCAGTAAAGTTGAAGGTTTTAATGACTTCTACACCATCAGCCGTTTTAAAGACCATAGGTACAGAAAGTACTTTGACAGTTTCGCCATCTTTATTTTTAGCGGCTTTGGCATCTGCCAGTGTATAAGCCGTTTTTTCCAACTCATAGGTTGGACGGCCATTACGGCTGCTGTCCGGTCCATTCAGACCGATCAGGCCCGACTGAGCGACATAAGTCCGTTTCGCATCGCTTTCCAGCATAACGAACGGTTCATCGCTGTCTTTATTCTTGTCATGATTGAGTAATTCAACACGAACAATATCACCACCTTTAGGATTGATCCAAAGATGATAAAGGTCAGTTTGTACTGAAATAAGCTGCTGACTTACAGGTGCGGTGGCATCCGTTGCTTGCTGCGCTGGCATATTTGCTTGTGGCAGATCAGAGGCGGTCGTCGCCGTCTGAGCATTTGGCAAATCTGCAGATACTTCATGTGAAACAACCGCAGCTTCTTGCTGTGGTTTGGTTTCAGCATTGCCATAATCTTTTTGCCACGCCAAAATGAGCAAATATGCGACAACAAACATGGCTCCGAGAATTGCAATCCTGGCCCATTGTTGCATATGTATTACCCCAAGTGGTTAGAGTGATTTTGGTTCAATAAACGATCACGAAAGGGTACAGCAACGTGAAGCGTTTGAGAATCTATTTGCTGAAATGAAATAAAACGAATCGCTTTCGGGGGAACCGGATCATATCCAGAGCCACCCCACGGATGACAACGGCAAATACGCTTAGTAGCCAGCCACACACCACGTACAGCTCCATGTGTATGGACTGCTTCCAAGGAATATTGAGAACATGTTGGAATATAACGACAGCGTGGTCCCAATAAAGGACTAATCGCAATCTGATAGAAACGTATTAACCAATGCAGTAAACGTACCATTGGCCATCTCTACTTTTGTGGGGAGGATGATGCTATTTTGGAATGCTTTTTGGCAAGACGGTTGAGTTTCTGCCAGGCAAATTGTAATTGCTGATGCAACTCTGCGTTCGGTACCGCTTCTATACCTACTTTAGGCATAACCACAATATCCAAATCATCTAGTTGCTGTTGATGCAGGCGAAAACTTTCGCGAGCAAGTCGTTTTACTCGATTTCGTTCGTGCGCACGGCGCACTTTTTTCTTGGCAACAACTAAACCCAAACGGCTGTTTGGCAGTTCGGAATGTTTTGCAAGAAAAAGGAAATGGGGTTGATGCACTTTAAAAAGCGCACCATCAAAGACTCCTTTATAATCTGCAGCACAGCGTAAACGAAGCTCTGTACCAAAACTATAAAGTGTAGTCATAACACCCAAAATCGGCAAAGCCTAACTGATTAAACAGTTAAGCTGTGACGACCTTTTGCACGACGGCGAGCTAGAACTTGACGACCAGCTTTAGTAGCCATACGAGCACGGAAACCATGAACGCGTTTACGCTTTAATTCAGATGGTTGGAATGTACGTTTCATATTGAAACTCCAAAAATGATCTTTCTATAAAGGTCCGCGATTTTAGTGCTCATTGCTTGAGCTGTCAATGCAAAAGCCACTTTCTTTTCAAATAAGACTGAAATCAAAATTGTAAATAGGGATTAAAAAAATTGTATTCAAATACCTATATATAAGTTAACCACAATATAACTATTTGTTTTAAAATTAAATATAAGTTATTAACACTTATATCAACATAGTTATCCACAACTTATGTGAAATCTAAATTTAACTCATGAGTTTTGAATTTAAATTTAAACTTTTCTTAGTTATCCACAAAAGAACCGAATCTTATAAATAAATTCAAATTTATAAATTTAAATTTATTACTATTAGGGTGGACTTTTTCTGTGGAAAAGCTAATTTTATATTAAATAAACAAAAACTTAGTTTGTGGATAAAACTGTTTTTATTAATTTTATACTTTGTGGATAACTTTGTGCTATATTTTATCCACAGCTTGCGGATAAACTTATCCACACCAGCTTTTTAAATTTAAATTTATCCACCATGACTGCTTTTTGCGCAAAATCTGTGGAAATTGCCATGACAGATGTGGATAACTTGGTTAGAATGGCGACCCGCTTTGGTCGCGGTCAGCCTTTTTGATTAACAATGGAATGAATAGGGGATTCACATGCTTTGGACAGACTGCTTAAATCGCTTGCGACAAGAGCTCTCTGGAAATGTCTTTACAATGTGGATTCGCCCATTGGTTGCGGAAGAGCTGGACGATACCCTGCGTCTTTATGCACCTAATCCGTATTGGACGCGCTACATTCAAGAGCATCATCTGGAACTGATTTCGATTTTGGCCGAACAGCTGTCTGAAGGTCGCGTACGTAAAGTTGAAATTCTGGTGGATTCACGTCCAGGTGCAATTTTATCTGCCAGTGAACAGCCAGCGACGACAACAGCGGCTTTGGAATCTGCGCCTGTGGTTGCGCCAGCGCCGCGTCCTAAGAAAGAAAAAGAAGATTCAGGCAAAAATAGCCGTAAACGTCAGCTGAACCCTTTATTTACCTTCTCGTTATTTGTTGAAGGCCGTTCTAACCAGATGGCGGCTGAAACCTGCCGTAAGGTGTTAACCCAACTTGGGGCTTCACAGCATAACCCGCTATTTTTATATGGTCCGACTGGTCTGGGTAAAACCCACTTGATGCAGGCCGTCGGAAATGCATTATTACAGGCAAAACCCAATGCCCGCGTGATGTATATGACTGCAGAAAGCTTTGTGCAGGATTTTGTCAGTTCCCTACAACAGGGCAAGGTTGAAGAGTTTAAGAAAAACTGCCGTTCACTGGATCTTTTGCTAGTCGATGATATTCATTTGCTCGCAGGTAAAGAAGCCAGTCTGGTTGAGTTTTTCTATACCTTTAACGCGTTGCTGGATGAATCGAAGCAAATTATCCTAACCTCGGATCGTTACCCTAAAGAATTGACAGAACTGGATCCACGTCTGGTTTCACGTTTTTCCTGGGGACTTTCTGTGGGTGTGGAACCACCCGATATTGAAACTCGTATTGAAATCTTGCTGAAAAAAGCTGAAAACACTGGTGTAGACTTACCACGTAACTGTGCGCTATTTATCGCCCAACAAGTGGTAGCGAACGTCCGTGAACTTGAAGGTGCGCTTAATAAAGTGGTGGCGATCTCGCGTTTTAAAGGAACGCCGATTGATCTGGATGTGGTACGTGAGTCTTTGAAAGATGTCCTCGCAATTCGTGCCCGTACCATCAGCACTGAAAATATCCAGCGTGTAGTAAGTGAGTATTTTCGCATTCCACTTAAAGAGCTGGTAGGTCCAAAACGTACCCGTATTTATGCGCGTCCACGTCAGCTTGCAATGGGTCTGGCACGTGAACTGACTGGAGACAGTTTCCCGGAAATTGGTATGGCTTTTGGTGGTAGAGATCACAGTACAGTCATGCATGCCTGCGAAAAAGTACAGAGCTTGCGTGAAGAAGATCCGATCTTCAATGAGGACTATAAAAACCTGCAACGCCTGTTGCAGAGTTGACCTAAAACGCTCAAATTCTGTTCTTGCTATGCGGCCTGTTTTGCCGCATAGTTAACTGCTAAAAATTCAACTTTTATCTTATTAATCTTCAGCTTTAGAGGAATGTACCGTGCGTTTAAAAATCGCGAAAGAAAGCTTACTGAATGTTCTCTCACATGTCGTAGGAGCGGTTGAACGTCGCCATACCTTAAATATTCTTTCAAACCTGAAAATCCAGGTGACTGCTGAAGCTTTGACCGTCACCGGTTCGGATCTGGAAGTGGAACTGGTTGCCAGCACACAGTTGGCTGAAGGTGCATGCCTGCAAGCCGGTGAAACCACTGTTCCAGCACGTAAGCTGATTGATATCTGTAAATCTTTGCCATCAGCAGCCCTGATCGACCTGCAAATTACCGATGACCAGCGTTGTATCCTGAAATCTGGAAATAGTCGTTTTGTGCTCGGTACTTTGCCTGCGGATGACTATCCATTACTGAATACTGAAAATACTCAAGGCACGCAAGTGACTGTGACTCAGCGCGAATTAAAGCGTCTGTTTGAAAAAACGGCTTTCGCAATGGCAGTGCAGGATGTGCGTTTCTACCTGACCGGTACTTTACTTGAAATTGACGCCAATCAGCTTCGTGCGGTAACGACAGATGGTCACCGCTTGGCACTGTGTGAAACAGCAGCACAATCGACAGCAACTCAACCGATTCAAGCCATTGTTCCACGTAAGGCAGTCGCTGAATTGCAACGTTTATTAAGCGTTGAAGATGAGCAGCTTTCTCTGCTGATTGGTCGTGAATTATTGAATGTGACCATTCGCATGGCCAGCCGTGATAAAGAACAGACCGATATCACAGTTCGTTTCACTACGAAACTGATTGACGGTAAATTCCCGGACTACCGCCGTGTGATTCCACGTGGTGGCGACAAGAATGTGATTATTGCGCATGACGTGTTTAAGCAATCTTTACAACGCGTGGCTATTTTGAGTAATGAAAAACTGCGTGGCGTATTCCTGAACTTTAATGCCGGTTCATTACAACTTCGTGCCAATAACCCGGAACAGGATGAGGCGATTGAAGATCTGGCCATCCAGTATGCAGATGCACCACTGGAAATGTCATTCAATGCGCAATACCTGATTGAAGTGCTAGGGGTACTGGACGGTGAAGATGTATCAATGACCATGACTGAAGCGAATCAGTCTGTACTGGTTCAGGATCCATCTCATACCGATCAGACCTATGTCGTGATGCCAATGCGTGTCTAAGCGACAGCTGAGCTAAGCCAACGCTATGCATATTACGCGTCTTCATATTGAACGTGTACGAAACTTAAAAACGGTTGCACTCCAGGGATTGCAACCGTTTAATGTTTTTTATGGCCAGAATGGTTCAGGCAAGACTTCAGTACTGGAAGCTATTCATTTACTGGCCACAGGACGTTCCTTTCGTACCCATATCCCGAAAAATTACATTCAGCATGGCGCCTCGGATGCGATTGTGTTCGCCCAATCGGAAACTGAAAAAGTCGGCATGCAAAAAATGGCCAGCGGGGAACAGCTGATTAAGGTCAATGGCGATGCGATTGCGACTCAAGGCCAGCTTGCCAAAATGTTGCCCTTACAACTGCTCGATCCCCAAAGTACCGATATTATCGATCATGGCGCCAAACCACGTCGTCAGTTATTGGACTGGTTAATGTTCCACGTGGAACCAGAGTTTTATCATGCCTGGCAATATTATTCACGAGCCTTAAAACAGCGGAACAGTCTGCTTAAATCCAAACGTTTTCTAAGTTTGTCTGATCTGGAACCGTGGAACCAGATGCTGAGTGAGTATGGCGAGATTTTGCACTCCCAGCGTGTCGGCATCGTGGAACAGTGGAAGCCATTTTTTGAGGATGATCTCAAGCATCTACTGCCTGATCTGGAGATTTCTCTGGAATACAGCCCTGGCTTTCACAGCGAAAACGGCCTGCTGAATGACCTGACCAATCATCATGATAAAGATGTGGAACGACGCTATACCGAATATGGTCCACATCGCGCAGATTTGCGTCTCAAGACCCCTTTGGGGGATGCTGATGTGATCTTATCTCGCGGACAAAAAAAGCTTTTAATGATGGCACTTAAACTGTCGCAAATCGCAATGCTGCATTCTTGTAATAAGGAAACTGTGGTATTATTAGATGATGTGACAGCAGAATTAGATTTAACCGCACAACAACGTTTAATTGAGCGATTGAGCCAGCTTGGTAGTCAAGTTTTTATTACCACTTTAGACCATGAATCAGTACAAAAGCACCTACATGATCTGTCTATCTCATATCAGTTATTCAATGTTGAAAACGGTACAGTTCAAGTTGTTGTGCAATAGTTTTTAAATTTTTACCTATCTTTGGATAAACCTATATTTCACTAGGGAGAAACCATGAGTTCAGAAGATCAAGCTGCTTCTCAAACAGAACAAACCACTGAAAAAGCTTATGATTCCTCTAGCATCAAGGTATTACGTGGTTTAGACGCAGTACGTAAGCGTCCAGGCATGTACATTGGTGATACAGACGATGGTACCGGCTTACACCACATGGTCTTCGAGGTTGTAGATAACTCGATTGATGAGGCGCTGGCAGGTCACTGTGATGAAATTTTAGTGACTATTCATGAAGATGAATCAGTTTCAGTATCAGATAATGGCCGTGGTATTCCGACCGACATTCATCCTGAAGAAGGTGTGTCTGCTGCAGAAGTAATTTTAACCATTCTGCATGCTGGCGGTAAGTTTGATGATAACAGCTATAAAGTTTCTGGCGGTCTGCACGGTGTAGGTGTATCCGTAGTAAATGCATTGTCAGAAAAACTGGAATTAACTATTCATCGTGCCGGTAAAATCCATGAACAGGAATACCGTCATGGTGATCCACAATTCCCGTTAAAAGTGGTGGGTGAGACCGATAAGACCGGTACTCGCGTGCGTTTCTGGCCAAGTGCTGAAACCTTTAGTCAGACCATTTTTAATGTCGATATCTTGGCGCGTCGTTTACGTGAACTGTCCTTCCTAAATGCAGGTGTACGAATCGTATTACGTGACGAACGTATTAATGCCGAATACATTTTTGACTATGAAGGCGGTTTGGCTGAGTTTGTTAAGTACATTAACCAAGGTAAAACCCACCTGAATGACATTTTCCATTTCACCACTCAGGCGGAAAATGGCATTGGTGTAGAAGTTGCACTGCAATGGAATGATTCTTATCAGGAAAATGTACGCTGCTTTACCAACAACATCCCGCAAAAGGATGGTGGTACTCACTTAGCCGGTTTCCGTGCAGCACTGACCCGTGGTTTAAATAACTACATGGACAGTGAAAATATCCTGAAAAAAGAAAAAGTTGTGGTTTCAGGTGATGATGCGCGTGAAGGTTTGACTGCGATTGTGTCAGTAAAAGTGCCTGATCCGAAATTCTCTTCACAAACCAAAGAAAAACTGGTGTCGAGTGAAGTGAAATCTGCTGTCGAGCAGGCCATGAACAAGGCTTTCTCTGAATATCTGTTAGAGAATCCACAGGCGGCTAAATCAATCGCTGGCAAGATCATTGATGCAGCGCGTGCCCGTGATGCGGCGCGTAAAGCACGTGAAATGACCCGTCGTAAGAGTGCGCTCGATATCGCCGGTCTTCCAGGTAAACTGGCGGATTGTCAAGAGAAAGATCCAGCTTTATCTGAACTGTACCTAGTCGAAGGTGACTCTGCGGGCGGTTCTGCAAAACAGGGCCGTAACCGTAAGATGCAGGCAATTCTGCCGCTAAAAGGTAAGATCCTGAACGTGGAACGTGCCCGCTTTGACCGTATGATTTCTTCTGCAGAAGTGGGCACGCTGATTACGGCACTCGGCTGTGGGATTGGTCGTGAAGAATATAACCCGGACAAGCTGCGTTATCACAAAATCATCATCATGACCGATGCTGACGTGGATGGTTCACACATTCGTACGTTGTTGCTGACTTTCTTCTTCCGTCAAATGCCGGAACTGGTGGAACGTGGTCATATCTATATTGCGCAGCCACCATTGTACAAGCTGAAAAAAGGCAAACAGGAACAGTACATCAAGGACAATGATGCACTGGAAACTTACCTGATTTCGAATGCGATTGATGAGCTGGAACTGCATATCAGTGCTGATGCCCCTGCGATTCGTGGGGAAGCTCTGGCCAATGTGATTACTGATTATCAAACTTCACAAAAGAGTTTGGCACGTTTAACTGTACGTTATCCTGCAAGCTTGCTGGATGCGTTGATTTCACTGGAAGCATTCAAGCTGGATCAGCTGGAAGATAAAGCTTATGTGGAAACCTGGGGTGAAGACCTGCGTGCAGCGATTGAAAAAATCCAGCCAAGTTTACGTCCTGAATTGAGTCTGGAACGTTTTGAAAAAGATGTTGATGGCCAGATCGTAGAAAGCTGGTTACCACGGATTACAATTTATGTGCATAACCTGCCGCATCATTACCTGCTAGATGCTAGCCTGCTCAGCTCAAGTGAATATGCACGTTTACTGAAAAATTCGAAAAGCTGGTTCACGCTGCTTGAAGAGGGTGCTTATTTACAGAAAGGTGAGCGCAAGATTCAGGTCAGCAGTTTCCATCAGGTTTGGCAGCACATTCTGCAAGACTCTCGCCGCGGCATGATGATCCAGCGTTATAAAGGTCTGGGTGAGATGAACGCGGACCAGCTGTGGGAAACTACGATGGATCCGGAAAACCGTAACATGCTACAAGTGACGGTGCAGGATGCAATTGAAGCAGACCGCATGTTCTCTTGTTTGATGGGGGATGATGTGGAACCGCGTCGTGCCTTCATTGAAGAAAATGCCTTGAATGCTGATATTGATACCTGATCCATTGGAATAAATCGAAACGAAAAAGCGCCTTTTAAGGCGCTTTTTTTACGTAAATTTTCTATTAATGCCGGATGAACTGTTTAGAATAATTTTAATCTAAGCAGTTTTTAGACCAATGATCCGCTGATATTAGGTTTCAAAAAAGCCTGGTTCAGTAGAATCAAGTCTTATTTATAAAGAGGTTTATCCATGGATAGCCAGCTTGAAGAAATACGTGAGATCTGGGCCAATGCATTCTACAGTGGCGACTATGATATGCTGCGCCACTATGAACATCAGGACTTTCAGGTGGTTTTTGAACAGGAAGGTCGTGTAGAAGGAAGTTATCTGCGTTATGACCGGATTGCTCATGCGGTACAAAATGGCGTATGGAAACCGCTGAAGCCAGACATAGAATATGAAGAATACGAGTACAATGAAGATCAGACCGAATGCCGGATCTTGATTGGACTGGAAAATAATAAACAGCGTCTTCAGGAGATCTGGAAGCT
Source organism: Acinetobacter sp. GFQ9D191M (assembly GCF_011174875.1). Taxonomy (NCBI): domain Bacteria; kingdom Pseudomonadati; phylum Pseudomonadota; class Gammaproteobacteria; order Moraxellales; family Moraxellaceae; genus Acinetobacter; species Acinetobacter sp. GFQ9D191M. The sequence goes on along the minus strand of NZ_JAALGV010000066.1, from coordinate 2,153 downwards.
AGAGGATGAATGGAAAATTCTAGAACTTAGATTTTTGAAATCCTGAATTTCAATGATTTATTAAGTTGCTTCGAAATTTTTTAAAAATATTTGAATAGTGTTGTTTTAAATCTTGCTTAAAACTTGATCAATCGTGTGGATAACTGCAAAGTTATCCATATTTTTTATGTGAATAAGATAGTATTTATCCACAAGTTATATTGCCTTTCTTATCTCTCATTTTTTAAATTCAAATTTAATTTCTATATCTTGTGGATAAGTGTTTTTAAATTTAAAATAGGTTTTTGAATTTAAAAGACTGGTTAGAGCCATAACTTCTCTGCTCTTAAAAGCAACCAGTTCAGGTGAATTTTTATCTGTTTTTAATGGAAAAATTATATAAACCAGCTAAAAATTAATAGCTTATATTAATATTGTAGATTTAATTAATAATCAGCGTGGAACATGTTTTTAATTCTAAAGATCTTCACTGTAGCTAAACTACACAATTAATTTAATAATCAAGTGAAATTTCATTTTTATCAATGAATCATATGGTTATAGATTTTTCCAACTTTTACTTCTATAGCTTAGTTCTTTTTTAAGTTTGGTCATCACATGACTTAGTGCCAGTTCATCTGATAAACAGGCAATAGATCTGAACTTTTAAAACTGAAAATAGAAAAAGTATGGTTTATAAAATGGTGATCAAAAATAAAAAAAGCGCCTAATGGCGCTTTCTATTTTTTAATGATTGTATTTATGGGGTCAGAATAATCTTGCGGCAGTCTTCTTCACGTTTATCAAAAATACGGTAGCCTTCAGCAGCTTCTTCCAGTTTCATGCGATGGGTGATAATCACTTCTGGAGACAGCTGACCATTTTCTACATATTCAAGTAATTGTGGCAGGAATTTATGTACATGGGTCTGACCCATTTTAAAGGTCAGTCCTTTATCGAAGGCATCACCAAACAGGAAGCCATGAATTGGACCAGCATATACACCTGGCACACTTACCACACCACCACGGCGTACTGCAGCAATACATTGACGTAGGGCAAAGCCGCTCGAACCTTCAATTTTTAGATTCGTCATCACAGTTTCAAGCAAACTGCCTTTGGCCTCGAAACCAATCGCATCAATGACGGCATCAACACCACGATGACCGGCAGTATTCTGAATAATATATTCAGCTGCATCGACTTCATCAAAATTCACTGGAATTGCACCATAAGTTTGATGGGCGAAACGAAGGCGGTAAGGGTGGTGATCGACCATAAATATCTGTTCGGCACCCAGCATACGTGCGCAGGCAGCTGACAGTAAACCAACCGGACCAGCACCATAAATCGCAACACTGGAGCCGCGAGTCACCTGAGCATTGGTCACAGCCTGCCATGCAGTAGGCAAGATATCGGTCAGGAACAGGACTTTTTCATCTGGTAATGACCCTGGTACTTTAAATGGGCCCACATTACCCTTAGGTACACGGACATATTCGGCCTGTCCACCTGGTACACCACCATAAAGATGGCTATAACCAAATAAAGCGGCACCTGGTGGAATCTGTTTCTTATTGATAATTGCACCACGGCCGGTATTGGTATTTTCACAGGCAGCCATCAGCTCATGTTCACAGAAAAAACAGTGACCACATGCAATCACGAAAGGAATAATTACCCGGTCGCCTTTTTTCACTTCTGTAACTTCAGGGCCGACTTCTTCTACAATTCCCATAAATTCATGGCCGAAAATATCGCCATCCTCAGTGGCCGGAATTTTACCTCGGTATAGATGCAGATCTGAGCCACAGATGGCAGTCGCTGTCACCCTTAAAATGACGTCATCTGGTTCCTGAATCACTGGATCTGGAACGGATTCAACTCGTACATCCCGAGCACCATGATAGGTAAGAGCACGCATGCGGATTTCCTCTCTCTAGTTCAACATTAAACAGACTCGTATCAAGACTGCCAAAAATAAAAAACACTTTTATTAGAGCCTTATGCGCCAGGAAATCGCTGTAAATTAATGTATGAAATAAGACATCTGAGTGTTTAAAAAATAAACTTATATAGGATTTGCGTAATTCACTACAAAATATGTCAAAAACGGTTTCGATGAAGAAATCAGGGAAAAGATGGAGAGAGCAATAGACCTCTTGCGAAAGTAA